>JBKEAJ010000003.1:0-3058 GCA_047972135.1 Bacteroidales bacterium
GAAAGAAATAGCTGGAGATTTATCATATGTATTTTCTCCTGATGATAAAAATCACACTATAGATAATGCTTTAAACCGATTTGAGAATATGAAAAAGAAATGGAAAGGCAAATATCCGAGCTTAAAAAGGTATCTAGACAATTTTGATATTCCCCCTTATCTAACGTTCTTAGAATTTGATTTTAGAATACGTCGTATGATTTACACAACTAACTAGATAGAATGATTTAACAGAAGCTGTCGCAGAACATTGAAAGTGAGAGGGGCTTTTCCTAATGAAGAGTCAGTTTTAGCACTTATAACTAGTGTTGCTATAAAAAAAAGCGAAAAAGAAAGATTGTCTGAAGAATTTAGATATATGCTTCCAGACACACTAATATGGGCACTACCTACATTTCCAGCTAAAGCAGGAGACTATTCATCGATTAATATAATTCATTAAACCGCAATCAATTAAACTCTAAACTTTCTAAAAAAGCCCCCCGGTAACCGGGCGGTTAACCAAAAGGGGCAGTGTGTGTGTGTGTGTATAAAAACGAGCGTAGACGTTGCCTGTGTAAGCTAGGTATTAGAGATGTCTACGTTCAAGATATGTTGCATCGCAAATGCTAAGCTATGCTTATGAACCTAAATTCATAATATCGCGTAAAGTTACACTTTAGATTAATGAAAAACAACTTTTTTTTCTTAAAAAACGCGCCTATGGTGCTAATTCGCTAACAACGAGGCTATTACAAAATAGAATTAATCGCCTTAAATGTTTTTATAGAAAAAACGACAATTAAACTATAAAATGAAAGAAAACCACTGCGGTTCAATATGGATTAGTAAGCTGCAAGTTGAATATTAAAAACCGAACAGAAAATATCACGTTAAGATTATGCTAAGAGAATATTTTTTACTTGCTTTGCCATACAAATAAAATAAATAGTCACTTGATTCGAATCAATACAAAAATTAAATGCCATGAAAGAGACAAGATTAGAACACGATTTGTTGGGAGAAAAAGAAATTCCAAACGACGCATACTACGGTATTCAAACTTTGAGAGCCCATATCAATTTTAAAAATATCAGTGGAGTTCAGTTAAAAAGATATTCGCACTACATAGAGTCCCTTGCCATGGTGAAATGGGCAGCGGCGAGTGCAAATCATGATTTGGGACTGCTAGACACTAAAGTGTATAATGCTATCAAGAAAGCATGCGAGGAAATCATTGATGGAAAACTTCACAGTCAGTTTATTGTAGACATGGTGCAAGGAGGTGCAGGTACATCTACTAACATGAATGCCAACGAAGTCATCGCCAATAGAGCTCTCGAAATAATGGGACACAAAAAAGGCGAATACCAACACTGCCATCCAAACAACCATGTAAACCTGTCGCAGTCTACAAACGACGCTTACCCCACAGCATTTAGAATTGCGTTTTGGCTAAAAAATCAAGACCTTTTAAAGAGTCTGAAAGCCTTGATTAAAGCGATGAAAAAGAAAGAAGAGGAGTTTGGCGGTGTGATAAAAATGGGAAGAACTCAGTTGCAGGATGCCGTGCCTATGACCCTCGGACAAGAGTTTGGAGCTTTTGCAGCCACTCTTGAGGAAGAGGTTACACGATTGTCGCAGATGGCTGACCTTTTCCTTGAAGTGAATATGGGTGCTACCGCCATCGGTTCAGGTATCAACTCCGAACCGGGATATTCACAGCTCTGCATTCAGCACCTGAGAAATATTACAGGACTGAATATACAGCTTGCCAGCAACCTCTTTGAGGCTACATACGACACCGGCTCTTACGTTATCTACTCCTCAGCAATGAAGAGACTTTCGGTGAAACTGTCTAAAATCTGTAACGACCTGCGCCTATTATCAGCAGGACCTCGCTGCGGTATCAACGAGATAAACCTGCCGAAAATGCAACCCGGCTCATCAATAATGCCCGGAAAGGTAAATCCCGTTATCCCTGAATTGATGAACCAAATATGCTTTAAAGTCATTGGTAACGACATGACCGTTACAATGGCATCGGAAGCAGGACAGTTGCAGCTGAATGTTATGGAACCGATTATAGTTTCGTGTATCTTCGAATCGGTAGTAATGCTATCGAGAGGAATGTCAAACCTTACCAAAAACTGTATCGTGGGTATCACTGCCAACGAAGAGCATTGCAAAGACTTAGTAATGAACAGCATCGGCATCGTAACAGCTCTTAACCCTACACTTGGCTACGAAACCTCATCACGAATTGCAAAACAAGCACTTGCCGAGAACAAGAGTGTTTACAAACTGGTGTTGGAAGAAAAACTCCTTACGAAGAAAGAACTGGATGAAATATTATCAATAGATAGGATGATTGCTCCTAGTGCCTTTATTAGGAAAAAATGATAAATACAATGTTGAATCGTTGAACTGTTAAAAAAACGCTGTAGACAGTAGACTTTAAGCGAGCAGCCTTTATTTAGAAATACAAGAAGGTCATCGCGAGGAGCTGGCGGCGAAGCAATCTCATGCAACGAAGAACAGATTGCCACGCTACGCTCGCAATGACGACAATTAAACAGTTCAACGATTCAACAATTCAACAAAAAAATGTATCTTTGCAAGAGGACGTAATAATCAAAATTATGAACGTAGAGAAAGCAGAGAGATATGTAAATCCACTGACGGACTTCGGTTTCAAGAAGTTGTTTGGCACGGAGCTGAACAAGGATATTTTGATTGATTTTTTGAATGACATCATCCCCGACCTTCCGCCAAACCACCGTATTAAGGACATTAGCTATAAGCCTACGGAGCATCTTCCTGATTTTGAATTTGATAGGAAGGCAATTTTTGATATTTATTGTGAGGGCCAGAATGGTCATCGCTTTATAGTGGAGATGCAGAAGTATTGGCAGGCATTTTTCAAGGATCGTAGTATTTATTACTCTACCTATCCCATTCGGGAGCAGGCGGAGAGGGGTGAATGGGATTTTAAGCTGGACGCTGTATACACTGTTGGTATACTTGATTTTATGATAGATACTGAATACGATAATCCTGAGCCTGTTCACAAAGTAGA
>JBKEAJ010000004.1:0-9481 GCA_047972135.1 Bacteroidales bacterium
CTTGCCTTCCACAGCCTTGAACTGACTGTTCAACATTCCCTCAATTACAGAAGTGTCGGCAGTAGATTCAATTTGAACATGCACACGTCCGCCCAAGATATTGGACGAAGGCTTGCCTTTACCATCTGTGTTACGACTGAATTCGTAGTTGGAATAAAGTACATCAAACTCTTTACCTCCCAACTCTAGTGTAGCTCTAAAAGATCCCATGATTAAAAATTTTAATGGGTTAAACAATAAAAAATCATACTGTGCTCCCCCTTTTCCAAACAAAAAAGGGAAAAGCCAAAACTACCTTTTGAACTTTTCCCTTTTTTCCTTATTTTGCCATATTACCTTTGTGAAAAAGAACGAGAATTCAAAGTATAGCTTTACGTGTGCAAGTGTACGATATTTTTCTTTAATGCGCAAATATTTTGTTGTTTTATTATAAAAAATAAAATTGATCTATGTGCATCACGTTGTCTATGAGTGTATTGTGAACATAAAAAAACAAGAAAGAATTACAATCTTACTTTTTAATGGCTATTTTGAGTACAAATAATACATTTAACAACAGAATTAGTACTACAAGCATAATAGAATGCTTGTGTTCTGCTTGCTTGCTGTTTGCTAGGGCTTTAGTGAGTTCTTGTATATTCTGCTCCAATATTTGTATATTGTTTTGCAGTGAGTCAATTTGGGTGGATACACTGTTGTTAAAATCTTTCTGCATGCGAAAAGAATAGGCAATGTCGGTCAGTTTCTTCTCTGTCATTACTCTTTCACCCTCTACCTTTGATGAAACAAATAGGTTGGGCACATCCATGGCACTAGGGGCGTGTTTTTTCAAGGCTGTAAGCCTTTAATATCTTGGTTTTAGCTCTCTGTCTTGCTTTGGTTTTTAGCTTCGGTTTTGGCTCTGTTTTCTGGCTCTGGTTTTTGGTCTTTTCTTCTACTTTCTTTTTGCTGTTTTTGCTGTTTTTGGTGGTTTTTTCATCCCCTCCCCAAAGGGCTTAAAAGCAGGTGCAGGGAGGGATGGAGCGCAAAAGACGCACATAACACCACAGCCCACACCGTGCATGGGATAAAGGCGGATTTGTGGTGTTGTTAATAACTTTCTTACAGACAACAGATTTTCAGATGACAGTGGTCGGTGGTCAGACAACAGCCGGACGGAAAATGTTCTGACCTTACATTATCCGTCATTGCGAGCGTAGCGTGGCAATCTGTTCTTCGTTGTAAGAGATTGCTTAGATATGCAGTGTTTTCACCATCAGCAAGGCATTGCTAGCGTCTTTGTAATAAGATTGTTTTTCTCCAAATTGAACGAAGCCCTGTTGTTGGTATAGTTTTATGGCAGCTTTGTTGTTTTCGCTAACTTCCAGTCTTATTGAGTTGCAATTTAGCTTATTTGCCTGTATCACAGCTTCTTCTATCAGGAGTTTTGCAAGTCCGCATCCCCTAAACTCGGGCGACACTGCAATGGAATAAATGCGTATTGCCTTACTGTTCTTACGCATAAGCAAAACTATGTATGCGCTGATTTTATTATCCTTGCGAATCATCAGAAATATGCTGTTTGCCTTCGTCAGTAAATAACGCATTTGCTGCTTGCTGAATGCTTCAATACCAAAGCATTGTTGCTCCAGCAAGGTTATTTCGCTCAAGTCGGCAGGCAATGCTTCCTCCGCCCTAACTTGAAAGCTCATGTCTTTTGCCCTTTTTGCTCCATTCTTTGCAAAAACTCACGAAGGATAAGACGATACAATTCATCGCCCAGAATATCATCTTCCACATTGTGGTCGATTGAAGGATTATCATTGATTTCAATAACTAGCGATTCCCCGTTAATTTCTTTCAAGTCAACGCCATACAAGCCCTTGCCAATTAGGGATGCGGCTTTCACGGCATTGCGAACAACATGCTTTGGAACTTTCCCGACAGGCACGGATTCAAACGAGCCTGACTTTGTTTTCTTATTGTCTTGATGATTATAAATCTGCCAGTGTCCGCGTGCCATAAAATATTTACAGGCATACAAAGCCTCCCCATTTATAATACCTATACGCCAGTCGAAAGAAGTAGGAACAAACTCCTGAGCAAGCAATACTGAAGCCTTATCAGTCAATTCTTTCACCGCCTTGTGATATTCTTCTTCGTTGTTGACTTTATACATTCCTATCGAAAAAGAACCGTCAGGAATTTTTAGTATGATGGGTGAACCAAGTGTGGCAGACAGCTCATCAAAGGATATTAGATTATTTTTAAATACTAGTTCAGACTTTGGTGTGGGTACTTTTTCTCTATCTAGTAGCTCTTTCAGGTACACTTTGTTAGTACAACGTATTATGGACAGAGGGTCGTCTATCACCACCATATCTGCCTGATGCGCCTTCTGAGCAAGTCGGTAGGTAATATGGTTGACCGCTGTGGTCTGACGAATAAACAAGCCGTCAAATTCTAATAAGCGATTGGTGTCTTCTTCCGTAATCAGCTCCGCATTGATATTCATCTTCTTAGCCTGAGCAATAAATTTTCCTAATGCCGTTTTATTGCTCGGTGGCAGTTGCTCATCGGGGTCGTAAAGAATTGCGAGGTCAAATCGAGATGCCTTGTGGTGGCGCGGTTGTCGCCAAACTCTATTATTAAAACTGTCGAGCGCAGAGGCAAAAAGGTCTTCCTGCTTTTCATTTAATTCTCTTAGACTCAGTATCTTGATAGCCTCTATTTGGTTTCTTGAACGATTTGCAAAGCTCACTCTGATAAGTGGACATGGGAATTGGTCAAAAATGAAACGAGCTATTTTTGCTAATTCCGGTTCATCGGTTAAACCAAAATAAATATCTATCTCATAGGTATCTGCCTGAATTTCTTTTGATTGCATCCATTTATAGCAAATCTTTTGAAGAGGGTCGTCTAGTCGAGTTAATGCCCCACTCTCTATCCTATTTAAAACGCCAACGTCGGGAATTATCTTATGCCCACGTGCTTGCGCAAGCAATGAGCAATAATAGCCTTCGGAATGATATTCGATGTTGTTGCAAAGATTTATAACTAAAAGTGAATTGTTTGACAGCTCGTTCTGTTGCAAATATTCGGCAGCAGTAAGCAAGGTTTCTGTCTCATAGTAGGGCTTCCACTGATCGAGTGAATCGACCAGAATAATTGTTGATTTCATTGTATTTGTGTCAGCTCGCTTGTGTCTAAATGTATTATCTGTAATATCTCTGCAAATGTAGTCTTTTGTCGGTATCTATTTTTAGAAAATGAAATTTTAGTCTTATTCTATGACCAAATTCCTGTTTTTAGGATACTTAACTGAATATTTTAATTCAAATTCTTTCTGTTCCTTCGGTTTTATCTCAAATTCCCATCTAACTTCCCCTGTCTCGGCGTTTACCTTGCCTTCTGAAACATTTTGGGTAAGAACCTCTATAGCTGTGTTCGTCGATATGGGAATTTGGTCGAGAATAAGCATCTTTATTGTCTGCGATTTATTGTTCTTTACCGTAGTGTTCCACACCCGTGCCACTTCTTTTTTGTTGCCGATAAATTGTTTGTTGGTAAGATTCTTACCCTTTTCCCTGCTTACCGATACATTTTTGTCGCGCCCCAACGATACTTCCAAAGTGTCCGAAGCACTACGGACATTCAGCAAAGTCTTGCCTACATAGGTGTTTTCAAAAAATATATTGGCTTCTGCCTCCAATAGATTGTAGCTCTCCCAATCAACAACATTGGCAATAAGAAAAGCATCCTTGTCAATCTTTGGCACACAGTAATACTGATAACTTGCAGGCAAACTGTAATTGTCCATGTCTACAATGTAGTTTTTATTGTCTGATTTTATGGTGTAAGGAACTTCTATCTCAAAATAAACCGACATCTGTTTCTCCACCTGAGCTGTCGGTACACCTTGACTTACCTTTAAGAGTCGACTCTTTGCGTCCTCACTCAATTTTGTTGTAGAGCTTGATTTTCTACTGTAACTATCGCTGCTGACTGACGAAGAACTTCCATACCCGACAACTACAACCTGTTCAAGCGCAATATTGTCTTCCTCAAGTACCACATTCATAACACCACTCGTTATCGGGAGTGTTTGGCTCATGTAACCTATAAATGAGAATGTCAGTTGAGACGAGCGATTGGGGACAGTGAGAGAATAGTTGCCGTCCATATCGCTTATAGTACCTATTGTAGTGCCTTGAACCACTACTGTTGCTCCCGGTATAGGCTCTCCATCATCAGAATATATTTTCCCTTTTACGCTGTTGGACGTTTGCTGATACACCGGAGCTTTAGTGTAATAGTCAAGATAGTATTCCTTTAGCTCCGGTGCTACCCCCGATACGTCCGGACTTGCAGTCGAAAACCGAAGCTTAATATTGTCCCAGTCTACTTTCGTATCCTGCTTCACGTTAGCTTTATAGGTCAATTGAATGGGTGAATTTATATCATTAGCACGAATATCATAGGACGGAAACCAGCCTGCATTATCTACAATATAGGTAAGCTCAAAGAGGTAAGTACCCGACTGCTTAGCATCAATCTTAACCAAGATTTCACCAGAAGGGTATTCCTTCTCTCCCGCCAGAGTGTTCCGCTGTTTCTGCAAATCTTGTAGTTGCTTATTCAGCTCTATAAGAGTCTTATTTCTTTCTATCTCTTTCATTTTTAGACTACTCAGCCTAGAGCTGTAGTATTCGGACGTTTCTTTTAGCTTGGCAACACTAAGCTGCTCATTCTTACCTCCTACATCTCTGTTTGCCTGTAAAAATGCAAGTTCCTCGCCGATTATCGATAGGTAGACATCCTCTTGATTTATTTTATCAGTAAGATTTTCAATTTGCTTGTCTAAATCTTCAAGCCCTGTCGATTTTTCTGTCTTGTCCAAGTAGTTTTGTTGTTGATTTACTGAAAGAACAGTCAGCCCTGCGGATGTTTTCACCTGAATGCTCTTAGCATCAACAAAGGGCGATAAACCTGTGAATTTTAGAGTAGTCCGACCTCCCGACAAATCTATTGTTTTGCTACGAACTACTTGCGCCCCACTGAGAAAGACTGTTGCCTCACTAATTTTTGTTTTGACTTCTTTCTCTTCGTTTCCCTGTGCGTATATATTGCAGCAGACCAAACCTAGCAATAAAATAAAAATCGACTTCATACCTTCAAAAAATAAGTTTATACAAATATAGCTGTTTTTTTGGATTTTATTTTGAGTGTAAGAATAATAGTTTTATTTTGCGAAATAATTCGCAACGAAAATTATCGCAATGAAAAGAATTAATCCGTTTAAATTTGGTACTGTTGTAGATGGTTTATATTTCACTAATAGAGAAAAAGAGTCTGCAAGGATAAAGGACATAATTGATAGTCCTAATCATCTGATACTTATAAGTCCACGACGTTTTGGAAAAACCAGTCTCGTCAAAAAAGTAATAAATTCCGAGAAGAGGAAAAATATTTTTATTGATTTGCAACTGACAAATAGTGCCGAAGATTTTGCCGCTATCTTTTTAAAAGAGATTTATTCAATTTTTCCTTTTGAGAAGATTCGTGATTTAATACGCAATTTCAAGGTCATTCCAAGTATATCCCTCAATCCGATAAATAATAGTGTGGAAGTTTCTTTTCAAGCTGACACTGAAGCTAAACCCATTTTGAAAGATGTTTTTAATTTGGCTGAACAGCTAAGCAATCCCAGTCAGAGATTGATTGTAGTATTAGATGAATTTCAGGATATGCATCGCATCGGGAAGGGGCTTGACCGCATTCTGCGTGCGATTATACAAAACCATAAGAATATTAACTACATTTTCATGGGAAGCCAGGAGTCTATGATGAAAGAAATATTTGAGAGAAAAAAATCCGCATTTTATCATTTTGGTCACCTAATGTATCTCGATAAGATAGAACAAAAACATTTCTGTTCATTTATTGCCGAGCGGCTTAGAGATACTTGCATAGACCCAGAAACTATAGCAACAGAGATTGTTGGCTTTACTCAAGGACATCCTTACTATTCGCAGCAATTGGCATATCTGACATGGAATCTTGCAATACAAGGAGTAGATGAAAAATGTGTTGTTAGTCAGGCTATTACTGAGATGGTACAATTGCATGATTTAGATTATGAAAGATTATGGCTCACCCTCAATAAAACTGATAAGAAAATACTTGTAGGTATTTCAATAAAAGAAATACAGCCCTTGTCTATTAAAGGCGCCGCAGATTTAAAAATTAGTTCTGCAAGTACGATATTCAGTGCCTTGAAACGCTTAATGAAAATCGGCTACATATATAAATCGAAAAATATTTACGAAATCGACGACCCCTTTTTCAAACAATGGATTATCTCTAGGCGACAATAAAGTGGCTTATAGAGCAAATCACAATCTATTTATATTAAATATATTTCTGATTATCACACTCATATAATTGCGAAATAATTCGCAACGAAAATTATCGCAATGTGAAATAAAAACAGCAGCGAAATCAAGTTTGAGTACTTGTCCGCTGCTGCACTTATATATCGAAAAGGTATTTTAGTTCAGCTCTATATGAACTTTCTCAACTTCTCCTGTGAAGTTTGCAGGCACTTTGTATGCTTCGCTAACGGGTGTTCCGGTTTCTCTTCCTATATCAAGAGTTTCGTAGGACACACGCACCGGTATGGTTTTCGCAATTTTGCCCTTCCCGATTTGCTTCCCGTCTGCCAACAAGGTCATAGTCCCCCCTGCTCCAGGTTTGTCGCCTTCATAGTCAAACTTACAGGTAATCGAAGTTTTTCCGCTTGGCAAGGCCTTGTCAGAAAGAACCTCATATCTGTCAGTTCTCAAGAAATTATAGTGGTACACTAGCTTACTGTTTTTCATGTCGGGCGCACTTCCTTCGGGTATGCGAATCATGTCCGAATAGTAGGTGAATGAGGTTTTGCCTTCGGCATAGCTTGGTCGGTTTGCCACGTCGAAGCGCTCTATTTTGCTGTCGTCCAGTGGTAATACGTTGTATTTAGAAGCCTCTACCAAGAAAAGATCTTTCAGTTCCTGTAGTTTCTCGGGATACTTACTTGCTAGGTTATCAGCTTCGCTAAAGTCTTCGGCAACGTTGTAAAGCTCCCAGTCGAAGCCGGTATGTGCATTCTTGGAAGCTGGAGCATTTATCCATAGGGTTGATTTAGAGATAGTTACAGCCGCTCAGACATTGTGATACAAGGCTCTACGTGCATAAATCTCAAAATATTGAGTTGTATGGGTCGATGGGGTATTAGGCTTGTCGAAAGTGTAAACCATGCTGTTTCCTTCCAAAGGTTTCTGCGCTACACCGTTCACCTCAATAGGTGCAGAGATATGAGCAGCTTCCAAAACGGTTGGCAGGATGTCAATCACATGGTGGAATTGCGAACGAATTTCGCCGTGTGCCTTAATTTTTTCAGGCCATGAAATGACCATTCCGTTTCTTATTCCACCAAAATGCGAGGCTACAAGTTTCATCCATTGGAATGGAGTAGCCATAGCGTAAGTCCAACCCGCAGATTTATGGTTATAGTATTTCGGCCCTCCTATTTCGTCGGCTTCGTAAGCAGCTCTGATGTCTTCCCATTTTTCGGTAACGCCATTGAATAGAGTTAGTTCATTCAGCAATCCTTGCTCGCCGCCTTCTCCACTCGGTCCGTTGTCGCCTTGAATATAGATAACCAAAGTGTTGTCGAGTCTTCCTGTTTCTTCGATTGCATCAAGAACACGGTTTATTTGATAGTCGCAGTGTGCCAACGCCGCTACATACACTTCCATCATGCGTGAAAAAACTTCTTGATGTTCTTTGCCCAAATCATCCCACGCAGGGATAGCATCGGGGCGTGGAGAGAGTTTTGTCCCAGCCCATGTCAAATTTACTTTTGAATTTCTCAATCCACTCTTTAGGCGCATGGTGTGGAGAGTGCGACGTTCCGGGCGTGTAGTACATAAAGAAAGGCTTGTCGGGAGCAACAGCGTTCAAATCTCTGATTCGCTTGATAGCTTTGTCTGCCAAGTCTATATCCATGTGATAACCTTCTTCGGGAGTTGACGGCGGGTCTATGGGTTTAGTGTTTTCAAACAACATCGGCGAAAACTGATGAGCATCGCCGCCTATGAAACCGTAGAAATACTCAAATCCTAGTCCAGTAGGCCAAAGGTCGTAAGGACCTGCCTGACTGTTTTGCCAGTCGGGAACATTGTGGTTTTTACCAAACCATGCAGTGTTGTAGCCGGGATAACCAACTCCCATTTCCATGATAGAGCCTGTGCCGGCAGTGTGGTGGTTGCGTCCTGTAAGCAGAGCAGCACGTGTTGGCGAACATTGTGCCGTAGTGTGAAAAGTATTATAAATCAACCCGTCTTTTGAAAGTCTCTCGAAAGCAGGTGTCGGTACAGGACCGCCAAATACCTCGCTAGCCGAAAAGCCCACATCATCGGTCATTATGATAAGTACGTTGGGAGCCCCTTCGGGAGGGACAACCATTGGTGGAAAATCCTTCTCTGAATCTTTTGGAGTAAGTCTGATTTTACCCGTAAAGTTCTTTTCGGGTATAGGTAAAATAGTCCGATTAAAGGGATCCTTTTCCTGTGCAAACACGCTTGATGTCAGGCACAGTACAAAAAATGCAATAAATACTCTTTTTTTTATGTGTTTGTAATTTTGCAATAAGCTGTAAGCTATAGGCTTTATGCTTTTGCTGATTTTAATCATCCTTCTGTGTAGTTAGGCTTAAAGCCTACTGCATGGAAGTTTCATGTGTTTTATTTAATAATATAAGACTGATAACACTCAAATACATAGAATTGTTCATGCATCCGAGAGCTTATGTTAGTTTTGTTGAGTGGAGATATACCTCTTAGCATCTTCCACCATGTACATGGTCTTGCAATCGGGACAAAATAGGTAGTACTCAAAGTAATAGGATTTATTCTTGCTGATTTTTCTCTTTGTTGGCTGCTTTTTTACAACTGCTGTACCACATTTTCGGCATAAATCGCCCTCCTTATCAATCTTTGTTTTCTTGGGACTCTCTTGCAATTTAGTTTTTGTGGCGGAGCTTGGCGGCTCTTCATTTGGCTCATAACCAGTGTCTTCCAACAAGTTTTCACTGTTAAGTGCAGAGGTGGCAAGGCTGTCGCATCTTTCGTTTTCGGCATGTCCGGCATGTCCTTTCACCCAGTTAATCCTAACTTCCTGCTGCTTAGATATAATCGTTAAAAGTCGCGCCCACAAGTCGTGGTTCAGTGCTTTTTGATTTTTAGTACGATACCAATTTTTCGATTTCCATTTTTCTGCCCAGCCCTTTGTTATTCCGTCGACCACATAACGAGAGTCGGTATATACGTTGACGAGTGATTTTGTCTTCAAACGTTCCAGCCCATAAATCACTCCCATCAACTCCATCCGGTTGTTGGTCGTCAGTGTGTAGCCTTGGCAAAATTCCTTTTTATTCCCTTTGTACGATAATATCACTCCA
>JBKEAJ010000032.1:0-18179 GCA_047972135.1 Bacteroidales bacterium
GGACTTACTTATAAAATGGACGGCGATTGGTGGGAAGAAAATGAGCCACAAATAGCTAAAGCTGTTGCAGCTGCACGTGGTGTAGATATTATAGTAGCGTGTATAGGGGAGAATTCATATTGCGAGACTCCGGGCAATCTGAGTGACCTTACATTGTCGGCAAATCAGATTAAACTAGTGAAAGAACTTGCAAAAACGGGCAAACCGATAGTATTGGTACTCAACGAGGGACGACCACGTATAATCAATGATATTGAACCCTTAGCGGATGGTATTATTAATAGTTTGTTGCCCGGCAACTACGGAGCAGATGCGCTTGCAAACCTAGTGTCGGGATATGCTAATTTCAGTGCCAAACTGCCCTTCACCTATCCTCGTCTGATTAATTCACTTGCTACTTACGACTTTAAACCCAGTGAACAAATTGCTACTATGGAGGGTAATTATAATTACGATGCAAAAATTGATGTTCAGTGGGAGTTTGGCTACGGCATCAGCTATACGAAGTATGAGTACAGTAATCTAAAAGTTGACAAAAGCAGTTTTACTGCCAAGGATGAATTGGTTTTCACTGTTGATGTAAAGAATGTTGGAGGAAAGGCAGGGAAAGAGCCGGTATTACTATACTCTAGCGATTTATACGCCAGTGTGTCGCCCGACAATATTCGTCTGCGAGCTTTCGATAAGGTGGAGCTGGCATCGGGAGAGAGTAAAACCGTAGCTTTAAAAGTGAAAGGCAGCGACTTGGCGTTCGTAAACCCGAATGGAAAGTGGACCTTGGAAGAAGGGGAGTTCAGAATAAAGTGCGGAGATAAGGAGCTAAGTGTCAATTGTATAGAAACAAAGATTTGGGAGACTCCCAATCGCTAAATAACTAACAACTAGCCTCTATCAATCCTTTAATAATCGCCGACATTTTTGGTTCTGCCTCTTGAGCCACCTTTTGCACTTCTTCGTGCGATATTTCGACAATTTCGCCGGGCACACCGCTGTCGGTTATAATTGATACGCCAAAGCAACGTATATTTGCGTGTCGGGCAACAATTACTTCTGGCACTGTTGACATGCCTACTGCGTCGGCACCAAGTATTCTGAGCATACGATATTCGGCAGGAGTTTCAAAAGTTGGTCCTGTAAGTCCTAGATAAACGCCTTCTTCAACATCAATATTATTTGCTTTGGCTATTTCTTTTGCTTTGACTATCAATTTTCTGTCGTATGCTTCGCTCATATCCGGAAATCGTGGTCCGAGTTCGTCGAAGTTTTTGCCAATCAGCGGATTAGTGCCAAACATATTTATGTGGTCATTGATAATCATAATCGTGCCGAGCTTGTAGTTGGGATTCAGCCCTCCACTGGCATTTGAGACAAACAGAGTGTCAATTCCCATTTCTTTCATCACCCTAAATGGGAAAGCGATTGTTTCCATCGAGTAACCCTCGTAGTAGTGGAAACGTCCCTGCATTGCCAGTACGTATTTACCTCCCAGCTTTCCGTATATTAGTTTTCCAGCATGTCCTGTAACTGTCGAGACAGGAAAGTTTGGAATATCTCCGTATGGAAATTCTTTTATAATATCTATTTCACCTACAAGTCCACCAAGTCCTGTTCCAAGTACAATCCCGATTCTTGGTTTGTCATTTAGTTCGTTTAGAATAAAGCCAGCGGTTTCCTTTATTTTCTTCAACATATTGTAACATTTTGTTTTTAAACTCATTAACCCCATTTTCGGACACAAATCCTATCTCAATGGGAAGCATAAAGATAGAACTTTTTAATGATTCGGGAAGATTTTTATCCTTAAGCATTCTCACTGCATCTTTTTGGGTAGTAATAATAATTTTGCTTTCAGTTTTTATATCATTGAATTTAGCCTCTATTCTCTTGTAGTCTGACTTCGTAAAATTGTGATGGTCAGGAAATTGCAGAGATGTGATATTTGTAGTCTGAAATTTATTTCCCAAGTGCTCAAAAAGAGGTTTTGGCGTGGCAATACCCGAGACTACGAGTATAGACTCCGGTTCTTTGTTTAGGTTCTTTGTCGTCTCAAACACTGCTTGCACCTTCTTGTAAGCTATTTTTGTAAAAGACACAGACTTTGTTCCGCTTGCGTCAACATATTTTTTCAAAATTCTTTGAGAGTAGGGTTTAAGGTCATCAGGACACTTTGTATATATCACCATGTTAGCCTTCGATATTCTTCGCTTCGAGTCTCTCAGAGAACCGTATGGCAGCCACGAGTCTTCGTGTATGGGGCGGCTGTAGTCAATCAGTAATATATCCAAGTCCTTTGCCACATCTCGTCGTTGAAAGCCATCGTCGAGTAATACAACATCAAGGTCGGGATGATCTTTCAGCACTTGCTTTATACCCTTTGGTCTATTTTCGCTGACTGCCACAATGGCATCGGGGCAATTTTGTTTGATTTGTAGGGGTTCGTCGCCAACGTTCTCCACATCAGAGTCTGCCTGAACATATCTAAAGCCCGAACTCTTGCGCTTATAGCCTCTGCTCACAACGGCAACTTTATATTTGTTGTCTTTGCTCAGCATGGTTTGAATGTACTCTACATGTGGGGTTTTTCCCGTTCCGCCAACGGTGATATTTCCGACGGAGATTATGATAACATCAAACTTGTGAGTTTTTATCAGACCGATATTGTATAAGAAGTGGCGCACGCTAACGCCCATTCTGTATGGGATAGATAGGAAATAATATATTATTTTTTTCAATTTCTTTTGCTGTTTTATTCCGATATATGTCGGCATAAATTGTGCCGAATACACTATCAGTTTTCTCAACTATTATTAAAATCATCTTAGCTGTTGTTTCCATAGTTAATTTCTATTTTAATCCTGCATAAACAGTTGCTATAGAGCTATTTAAACAATATTGCAATCAAGATACTAACTATAATTCCTAAAATAGATATAACTATTATTTTTATGGTATTCCTCAGGTTTGTATTTTCTTTCTTCCGTATTTTATTGAGTTCTGATTTCATATCTTCACATACATCACAAATAAGCTCTTGATATTTTTTTGAATATATTCATTTATTGTGCTTATTACTTATCTCTTGCAAATATACATATTTTTATTTAGGGCAAAATCGGACAAGCTGCTTTTTCCCTATCCTCTATAATGCATAAACAACTTCTATAAAGCTATTTAAACAATATTGCAGGTTCTCGGTTATAGCGACATGAAACTTCCATGCAGTAGGCTTTAAGCTATATGCAATAAGCCTAACTACATAGGAGGATAATTGAAAAACAGCAAAAGCATAAAGCATCTGGCTTACAGCTTATTGCAAAATTGAAAACAAATGAATAACATTGGATTATTATTATTGAGAGTAAGTGTAGGGGTGATGATGCTTTTGCACGGCATTGCAAAGCTGATACACGGGGTAGGCTTCATTGAAGGGATGCTTACCGGTATGGGTATGCCCGCGTTTTTTGCGTGGGGAGTTTATGTGGGCGAAGTAGTAGCTCCACTGATGCTGATAGTAGGTTATCGAACCCGAATCGGCGGAGCTGTAATGGCATTTAACTGTCTAGTTGCTATAATGATGGCACACTCAAGCAATCTTTTTGCCATGGGTGAACACGGCGGATTGGCAAACGAGCTAATCTTCCTCTATTTCTTCATCTCCTTAGCATTGCTTTTCACTGGAGGTGGCAAGTATGCCGTGAGCAGTAAGCATAAATGGGACTAAGTCATATTACACTTAGCTGTAATACTCTTTCATTATAGTGTTGGCAAGTCTACTCGCTCCGATTCTGAAAAGTTTTGGAGAGAGCCAAGGCTTGCCTAACTTGTTTTCTACCAGTCTGTAATATCTTGTGGCAGTCTCGACAGTAGAAATTCCGCCTGCCGGTTTGAAGCCGATTGTTTTTGAGTTGATATTGTTGAATGCCTTTATGGCACTACACATCACGTAAGCATCTTTTAGTTGAGCTGCTGAGCCTTCCTTGCCTGTTGAGGTTTTAATAAAATCAGCACCGCTCTCCATTGCAAGCACAGATGCCTTCCAGACCGATTCGGCATTGGGCAGCAGGCTAGCCTCTAAAATAACTTTTAGATGTTGCCCATCTGTCATAAGCTGTTTGACGGTGCTTATTTCTTTTCGGCAATATTCATAGTCGTCTGCAAGAAATGCCCATAACGGCAGTACAATGTCTACCTCGTCTGCGCCTGCTCTTATAATCGCCTCCACCTCTCTCAGCTTTATGTCCAACATACTCATCGACGAGGGGAAACATGCTCCCACCGATGCTATATTCACGCCGTCTGCTTTCAGGCTTTCCTTAACTGTTTTGACATGATTAGGGTAGACACAAATAGCAGCTACATTTCCGATGTCGGATGGTTTATTTACCTGTTCCACAAACTGTTGTATGTGTGTGCAGGTATCTGTCGAATTTAGCGAGGTGAGGTCGAGTAGGGAGTAAAGTGTTTTCAATTCCTCTCTTGACAAAGATGGTTTGCAAAACTTGTCGAGTTCTTTTTCAAAATCGACATTTACATACTCTGTAAAATTATTAAATAGGGATTTCATTTTATAGATTTTCTAATTATACTGATGCCGTCTCTTATTGGAAGAATTACCTTCTCCACTCGTTTATCTTCTTTTATTTTCTTGTTAAACGCCAGTAATTCGGATGTTTGCTCATCATTTTTATCTATCTTCTCTACCACCTTTCCGCTCCAAAGCACATTGTCGGCGAGTATTACTCCGCCCTTGTCCAGCAAGGGGAATGCCATGTCGTAGTATGCCGAATAATCTCGCTTGTTTCCATCGATAAACACTAGTTGAAAAGTGTCTTGCAGTTTTGGTATTTCTACAATAGCATCGCCAACGATGATATTTATCTGCTCCTTGAACTTACTTTTACTGATAAATTCAGAAGCCAACTCTGCGATTTCGTCGTTAATCTCAATGCTTGTCAGCCTGCCGTCTTTCTGCAAGCCTTCGGCGAGGCAGAGAGCAGAATATCCAGTGAAAGTTCCTATTTCGAGAATGTTTTTTGGTGCTATCAACTTGCTAATCATCGACAATATCCTCCCTTGCAGGTGTCCCGACAGCATCCGAGAATGCAAAGCCTTGAGATTTGTGGTTCTGCCCAATTCCCTAAGCAGCGCAGGCTCTACGTCAATATGCTGTTCTATGTAACTTTCTAGATTCATGCTTGGTACATTGCAGTTGTCAAAGGTAATATAAGGTGTTGTCGATATATATATAATAAAAATTGCACTGTCATAGTGCATTATTTATAATTCAGCACGCTAAATCGTTCTGTGTCAAGTAGTTCGCAGACAATGTTTTGCAGGTCTTCTGCACTGATTTTTTCCACCTTGTCTACGATTTGTTCGTAGCTATCTACCTTGTCGAACACTAGTATGCTTTTTGCGAGCATAAGCATAAGGTCGGCATAGTCTTCGTTGGAGACGGCAATTTGTCCGATAAATTGCTTTTTCAGTGCTTTAAGCTCGTCATTGTTGAGAGGCTTATCTCGCAGGATTTTAAATTCATCATTAATCAGCTCAATAACCTTCTTAGAATTTCCTTTGTCGCAGCCGAAGTATATATTAAACAAACCTGCATCACGGAATGCACTGTAAGAGGATTCGATGCTGTAAACCAGCCCGTGTTTTTCACGGATTGACATATTGAGTCTTGAGTTCATGGACGAGCCACCAAGCAGGTTGCAAAGCATCACCAGTCCCAGTCTTTTGGGGTGATTAATTGGGTAGGCAGGAATCCCCAGTACTGTATGTGCTTGATAGGTAGATTTGCGTTTTATCTTTTTGAAACTTTTGCTGTCGACCGTACTAATGAGCCTTTTGCTCTCGGATTGCTTAATGTTGCCGAAGTGCTGCACGCAGAGCTGCTTAAATTCATCAAATGGTGTTTTGCCAACCATCGACAGCACAATCCTATTGGTAGTGTAATTCCGCTTTATAAAGTCGAAAATTTTTGCCTGCGTAACATTTTCTACTGATTTCTTAGTGCCCAAAATATTTCGTCCCAGAGGATGACCGTCGAAAAGCATTTCGTCAAACTCATCAAAAATCAATTCCGATGGGCTATCTTTGTAGGAGTTAATCTCCTCTATAATAACGGTTTTCTCCTTGTCGATTTCCTCTTTTGGGAAGGTGCTGTTGCAAATAATATCAGACAGTAGTTCGACAGACGCAGGTAGGTCTTGTGCCAATAATGACGCAAAAATAGCTGTATTTTCTTTTGTAGTGTAGGCATTTAGTTCGCCGCCAACACCTTCGATGGTGTCAAAAATCTGATGCACTTGTCTTGTAGTAGTACCCTTGAAGAGCATATGTTCTATGAAATGGGCAATGCCGCCTTCGTCCTTGGTTTCGTCGCGCATGCCCACGCAAAGCATAACTCCAAAATGTGCCACAGTCGATTCTGTATGCTGATGCACCAAGCGGATGCCATTTTCAAGCTTGTCAGTAGTAATTTTCAATCTTTGGTAAATTTAAGTCTAAGAATTTCTCCTATCCACAAGACGATAGAGCATGCTGCTATAATTATTCCCCAGTCCGACCATTTCAGTGGTATGACATTGAACATCGTGCCACCGAATGTAACGATTAGCCATTGTCCGATTAAAATAACAAGTGCTATCATAAGGAAACCTTTCGATTGAGCAAGGTTTGCAAAGGCTGATTTTCCCGACATAAATGCTTTTGCATTAAACATGTTCCAAAACTGCAATATCACGAATATTGTGAAGAATAGAGACAGCTCGTAGGGTGTCAGTCCGCCCTCTGCTCGTGTGAAGTTTAAAAAGTTGCCAAAATAGCCGCTAATACTGAATTGCGACAGAGATTCTATATCGGCATGGCGGAAGTATTGCATCAAGCCAAGAAGTAGTATTACGAAAATTAATCCTACACCTAAAATCGCCCTTGCCATCGACTTGTTTATAATGAAAGCAGAGGTTTTTCGAGGTTTTTCGTTCATCACCCTTTCGTTGGGGGGTAATGATGCCAGAGCCAGAGCTGCAAAAGTGTCCATAATTAGATTTACCCATAGCATCTGTGTTACTGTCAATGGCGATTCTGTACCCAAAAACGCTCCGATAAGCACGATAAGGCAGGCTACGACGTTTATTGTCATTTGGAACAATATAAAACGTTGTATGTTGTGATACAAGGAGCGTCCCCACATCACCGCACGTGAGATGCTGTGGAAAGAGTTGTCCAAGATAGTGATGTCGCTTGCCTCCTTTGCTACCGAAGTACCGTCGCCCATTGACAAGCCTACCTGTGCGGCATTAAGTGCCGGTGCATCGTTTGTGCCGTCTCCGGTGACGGCAACTACCTGACTGCTAGTTTGCAACAACTGCACTAGCCGTTGTTTATCCATGGGTCTTGCTCGCGACAGTATTTTCAATTCGGGCATGCGCTCTGTCAGTTTGTCGTCCGACATAGCAGCAAACTCAGTGCCTGTCATGTGGTTTTTGTCAGTGTCATTCTCCGCCCACAGTCCGATTTGTCGACCTATTTCCTTTGCTGTCCCGGGAGTGTCGCCGGTAACAATTTTCACCTCGATGCCTGCATTAAGACATGTTCTTACGGCTTCGGGAACTTCGGGGCGCACGGGGTCGGAAATAGCAACTATACCCAAAAAACTTAAATCAGTATTTGTCAGCCGTCCTTCCTTTATATAGGTGTCCTCATCGTTCACAATCTGGTATGCAAAGCCCAAGGTTCTCATAGCTTGATTTTGATATTCCGACAGCTTGCTTTCTATACTTTTTTCTAGCTCTGCTTTAGGCACTTTCCCCTCAGCAGTTTCAATATTGCTACACATGCTTAGGATTATCTCGGGAGCACCTTTTACGTAAATCACTTTTTTATTAATAGCCTTCGACATCACTGTTGTAGCCATATACTTGCGCTCGGTGGAAAAGGTTAGTTGCTCGACGACTTTGTTTTCTTCCCGAATAGGCAGATAATTTACGTTTTTGTCGTGCAACCATAGTAGTAATGCGCCTTCTGTGGGGTTGCCAAGAGCCTTTATCTTGTTTTCGTCGGAGTAGTCCAGGTAGGCAGTGGTGTTCGCCGATATTCCTTCCTTGATGAGCTTACTTATGGTGTCGTCTTCCAAATCGGAGCTGGGCAGGCCATAAAATTTAGCCTCAAACACCCTCATTTGGTTTTGTGTGAGAGTTCCTGTTTTGTCGGTACAGATAACGGTGGTAGCTCCCATTGTCTCGCAGGCATGCATCTTTCGGACAAGGTTATTGGTCGACAGCATTCGTTTCATGCTCAGTGCTAAGCTCAGCGTTACACTCATCGGCAAACCTTCGGGGACGGCAACAACAATCAGCGTTACGGCTATCATTATGGTTTGTAAGAAATATGAACCAAAAGCAATCCAGTCGAAATTAGAAAGATCATTCGATGTGAGATACATGATAATACGACCAATAATGACGAGCACAGCAAAGGTGTAGCTGGTTTTCGTAATTAGGTCTGCCAGCTTATCAAGCTGCTTGTTCAATGGCGTCTCCACGCTGCTGTCAATTTGCGAACCCTCGTATACTTTTCCGTATTCGGTAGCATCGCCAACCTTTAGCACTTTCATTATGCCATGTCCGTCTACCACTGTTGTACCACGCATTGCATGGTTCGACGGGTAAGTCGCGTTGGGGTTAAAATTTGCAGCTTCGGTAGTTTTCTTTATGACAGGTTCTCCCGTCAGTGTTGATTCATTTATTTGTAAAGATACCGCCTCCACTAATTCTCCGTCGGCAGGTACTTCCTCCCCTGTTTCCAGAATGACAATATCACCCACAACAATCTCGCGCTTAGTGATTTGACAAATATTTTCATTGCGTATTACTTTTATGGGGGTATCGTCATTCACCTTGTTCAGAACATCGAACTTTTTATTTGCACTTACGTTAAAAAGAAAACCTATCAATGTTGCCAGTATAATAGCTATCAATATGCCCAAGGGTTCAAAAATAACACCTATGTGCACGTTTTCGTACATTGCAAACAAAACAGGAATGGCAATTATCGATAGAACGCAAGCAAACAGCGTAATGACAGCCCAATCGTATCTTTTATAAGCAGTTTTGCCGTTTTCTATGGTTTTTACTTTGAAAAATCGCAGGACAAAACAAGCCGCCAGTATGCCGATAGGAATAATCATACCCTGCAGCTCCATCATCTCAAAAAAAGCAACGAGTATTGAAAGAAACAAAGCACCTAGAAGTATTTTTATAATTGGGTCGCCAAACATTTCCAGAAACTGTGACCATAGCGGCTCTTTCTCGGGAGGGGTTAATATATTCTCTCCGTGTTTCTTGCGACTTGCTAATACCTCGGCATTAGTCAGTCCGGCATAGTGGTGTGATTTTCCCATATTAACAAAGCTGATAAATGTGTTTAAAATTTCGTCCCAGCCCATTGTAGTCCAGTCCGTAGCCTACAATAAACTTGTCGGGTATCTCCAGTCCTATATAATCGATAATAATATCGTTTTTCAGAGCATCGGGTTTGAAAAGCATTGTTGCAGTTACTACCTTTTTCACACCCAGCCCTTTAAGTTGTTCGCTTATCTGCGCCAGCGTGTTACCCGTGTCTATAATGTCTTCGAGAATAACAAGCGTACGTCCTTTTATCTCCTCGCCAAAGCCGATAAGTCTTTTTACCGCCCCTGTGGAGGAGTCGCCCTCGTAGGATGCAAACTTCACAAAAGAAATCTCGGCACCTTGAATATCAATTTCTTTGAATATGTCGCTGGCAAACATAAAAGCACCATTTAGCACGGCAATGAACAGTGGTTTTTCATCTTTCAAATCAGTATTTAAGCCTCTTGCAACTCGCTGAATGGCAGAATTCATATCATTGTAGTCAATAAACTTTTTAAAAGTCTTGTCAAAAATAGTAACTTTGTCGGGCATTTTGTATTATTTCAAATTATTGAAAGGCAAAAGTAATTAATTCAGTGGACAATTGATAATTGAGAGTGGAAAATGAAAAGTGTAGAATCAATAAAATAATGAAAGCAAGAGTAAGTATAATAATGGGCAGCACCTCCGATATGTCGGTGATGGAAAAAGCTGCACAATTTTTCGACGAAATAGAAATCCCGTTCGAAATCAATGCTTTGTCGGCACACCGCACACCTGCCGAAGTAGAGAAGTTTGCCAAAGAAGCGAAGGGTAGAGGGATAGAGGTGATAATTGCCGGAGCAGGGATGGCGGCACACCTTCCCGGTGTGATAGCGGCAATGACGAGCCTACCCGTGATAGGAGTACCGATTAAAGCAAGTCTCGACGGTATGGATGCCTTGCTGGCAATAGTACAAATGCCTCCGGGCATACCTGTGGCAACGGTTGCAATCAACGGAGCCTTGAATGCTGCAATCCTAGCTACTCAGATTATGGCAAACGGCGATGCCGATGTACAGGTCAAAGTCGAAAGCTATAAATCAAGCTTAAAGCAGAAGATTGTCAAAGCCAACGAGGAGCTTGCAGGTGTTAAATACAAGTTTAAGGTTTAAAAGATGTCCACCGACCATCAACCACCGACCACCGACCACCGTTCATGGTACGCCGTATATGTACGTTCTCGCTGCGAGAAAAAAGTCAATGAAAGTCTCACCCAGCAGGGGATAGAGAATTATCTACCTCTGATAACAGAAGTGCGACAATGGAGCGATAGGAAGAAAAAAGTCACTGTGCCGGCTATCTCCTGTTATGTTTTTGTGAAAGTTACTGAAAAACAGAAGCCCAGTGTGTTGCAAAGTGATAATGTTGTAGCTTTTGTCAGCGAAAACAGGGTCAACAAAGTTATTCCCGAGCGGGAGATAAATGCCATGAAGCAGGCCTTGTCGAGCAGCAAGACGGAGGTGTCCTTCACAAAAGAGACCGAACTTGGCGAGAAAGTACTGATAGAAAGCGGACCGATGAAGGGCTACGAGGGTGTTGTCATCAGCAAAATGGGGAAGACAAAATATCTGATAAAGCTCGACGAAGTAGGTTACAATATGATTGTGGAATACTAAAAAATACTATTTTTAGCTTCTAGTGTTTGGAAATAGTGTTGTTTATGTGTTATCTTTGTGTATCATAAAGAAAAGTAAATTATAACAGAATGCTAAAAAAACTACTTATATTAGTTTGTGCCTTTGTATTGTTTTGTGAGGTTCAGGCTCAGATGCCTTCGAACTTCAAAAATGTGGATGTGCAGGAGTTGTCCGATGCGCAAATAAGAAAGGTTAAAGAGCAAATTCAGAAACAAGGACTTACCAACACCGAAGCAATGGAGTTGGCAAAGGCACGTGGAGCCAGCGAGTTGCAAATTTCGCAGCTAATGGCTCGCATCGATGCATTGTCGACAGAGCAACCTGTTCCCACAGTCCCGGTGGCAGAGGAGACTAAGGACGACACTCAGACTACAAGCAAGAAAGAAGATGTCGAAGTAGATTTGAATATCTTTGGAACAAGTTTTTTCAATAAAAAGGCTTTGACATTCCAACCCAATCTCAATGCACCCGTCAGCCCTTCATATATATTGGGTGTCGGCGATCAACTGTCAGTAAATATATGGGGTATCTCCGAACAGACTTACTCTTTATCTGTTGGTCGCGACGGCAACGTTGTTATTCCTCGTGTCGGCAGGATAATGGTTAGAGGTAAGACCTTGGCGTCGGTAGAGAAAAGTATAGTTGCTCGCCTAAGTTCTGTTTATAGTGATTTAAACAGTTCTAACCCACGCACTTATGCTTCTGTGACACTTTCGAAGCTAAGAAGTATCAACGTCAATATAATCGGCGATGTTTATATGCCCGGCACTTACACCCTATCGGGGGCAACGTCCTTGTTCAATGCACTGTACAATAGTGGAGGACCTAACGCTACGGGGTCATTTAGGAAGATTCAAGTTGTCCGTGACGGAGAGCAGATAGGCGAGTTTGATGTTTACGACTACATCGTTAATGGCAATACGAATGTCAACATACCATTGGAGGATAATGACCTAATTCTTGTTCCACCCCACTTGAATCACGTGAACGTTGGTGGAGAATTTCAGAAAACAGGGATATTTGAGCTGAAAGATGGTGAAACTATTGAAAATTTATTGAACTACACAGGAGGATTTTCTTCCTCTGCAGACAAGAGCATGGTGACGGTCGACAGATTTGGCGACGATGGGCGTTTCATCAAAAGTGTCGATAGCAAATTGTTCGACAGTTTTATTTTAAAAGGTGGTGACTCTGTATCATGTGCTGGTGCTATTGCCAGATATCAGAATAGGATAATACTCGACGGAGCCGTTTATCGACCGGGCGTTTACGAGCTGACAGATAATCTTACATTGAAAGAGCTGATAGAGAAAGCTAGCGGTTTGACCGAAGATGCTTTTATGGGCAGAGTAATAATCTCCCGCCTCAATAGAGACTATACAAAAAAGAGCATGTCCTTAAATCTAGGCAGCGTTATGTCGGGTGATAATGATATTCCACTGATGCGCGAAGATTCTATAAGAGTATATTCCATTTTCGAGCTGGAAGAGAAAAAGGTTGTATCGGTATACGGAGAGGTGCAAAAGCCTACTACGGTAGATTATCGGGAGGGGCTAACACTAATGGATGTAATCACTTCTGCGGGAGGACTTAAAGAATCGGCATCGGAATCCTTTGTTGAGGTTTACAGGCGTTTATCCTACGAAGAAGCCGAACAGGTCTCCGATGATATGGGGCATGTTTATTCTTTCTCTATAAGTCGTAATTTAGAACTTGGTGGTGCTGCCGACGAATTTGTTTTGCAGCCTTTCGACAGGGTGTTCATCAAGAAGTCTCCATCTTTCGACGAGGGGGCAATGATTAGCATCACGGGCGAGATTAAATATCCGGGAGTGTACTCCTTACAATCTAAAAAGGAGAGAGTCTCGGATGTGTTGGACAGAGCTGGAGGTTTGACGGAGTATTCATACATGGAGGGGGCGATGATACTCCGCAAGGATTGGGGAACGCCCAAGCAAGAACGTCTAGCCGAAGACATGGCAAAATCAGGAGATAGTATTGGTGTAGTTAGTTCTCAATATAACGAAATAGCAATAGACCTAGCGAAGATTACGAACAACCCATCTAGTCCAGAGAATATATATCTGGAAGATGGCGACGAGATAGTCATCCCTCGCTATAATGCAATAGTCTCTGTGCATGGAGCTGTACTCAGTCCTTCGGCATCACTTTTTGAGGGGGCATCGTTGAAGAAATACATCGATAAGTCCGGAGGTTTTGACACCTACGCTCAGAAACGAAAAACTTATGTTCTTTACTCTAATGGCGATGCTGCCGGAACCAAGAGTTTTCTGGGAATAAAGACTTATCCTAAGGTAACGGCAGGAGCTAAAATCTATGTGCCAGAGAAACCCTTGTCAGCAAGAGAGGGTAAAGTGTCGCTAGGTGAGATTATCGGACTTACGGGAGCATTGGCATCAGTAACGCTGTCCATCGTGTCGGTAGTAATTCTTATTCAGAATCAAAATAAATAGATTGTGGCGGAGAACACTGAAAATATAAACGAACAAAGGCAGGTTCAGGAGGACGAGATAGACCTTCTAGCATTGGCAAAGCAGATATGGAAGCGTCGTGTTTTCATTATCATTGTCACAGGAGTATTTTTTGTTTTAGGGCTGATAGTTGCCATCACCTCGTCGAAGGTCTATACTGCTGAGACAACTTTTATAGTACAGACGGCAAGCAGTTCTTCAGGAGGAGGCAACTTGGCAGGGCTAGCGTCTTTGGCAGGGATAAACTTGGGCAGCCAGAGTTCCGGATCGGAAGAACTTAGTCCCACCTTGTACCCTATGCTTATTAGCAGCACTCCTTTCCAGCTAAAGCTGATGAAAGAGGAGTTCTTTTTTAGCGATATCGATAAAACCATGAGTTTGGAGAGCTATCTGGCAGAAAATTCCAAGCCCTCCGCCATGTCGGTGGTGAAAAAATATACAATCGGTTTGCCGGGACTTATCTTTGGAGCAAAAGAGGAAGAGGGAGATGGCTCTTCTGCATCGTCTGGCGACAAGCTGCTGGTGCTAACAAAAGAGGAGCGAGAAGCAAAGGACTTTCTTACCGAAAATTTGTCCATCGAGCTAAACGATAAGGACGGCTATATCACCTTATCGTCGAACACCGGTAACCCCGTGTTTGCCGCACAGTTGGTAGACAAGACTTATGCCATGCTGCAAGGCGAGATCTTAGACAGCAAAACGGCAACAGCCAAGCAGAAGCTAGAGTTTGTCAATAAGCTCTACGAAGAGAAGAAAAAAGAATATACTAAAGCACAGCTCACTCTAGCAAGCTACAGAGACCGGCACTCCAATGTGATTTCTGCAAGAGCACAGACCGAAGAGCAACGGCTAGAAAATGAGTATCAATTGGCATTTAGCGTATTTTCGGAGCTAGCAAAGCAAAGAGAGCAAGCAAAACTGAAAGTGCAGGACGACACTCCTATATTAAAAATAGTAGAGCCTGTCAGTGTACCAAAGTTTCCGTCGAAGCCCAATAAGATGCTGATAATTATAATCTTTATTTTCTTGGGTGGCGTATTGAGTGTGGGTTTTGTATTCTTACAGAGCTTCCTGAGCAAAGCAAAAGAGCGCTGGAAAGAGATTTGATAGTGGTCTGTGACCACTGATCACTATTCAAATTTTATTTGTACCTTTGAGGCTGTTACTTAATCACCGACCACTCACCACTGTTGGGACTGAGGAGGCGGAGCTGTACCAAAGAGGGAGTTAACCACCACCCCCGCACCGTTGAGAGTTGCAGGATGCCGAATGTAATAAATTAAAAATGAAAATAACAAAAATAACCTGTATTGGCGCTGGATATGTAGGCGGACCCACAATGGCTGTCATCGCACAGCAGTGCCCACATATTCAGGTGACTGTAGTCGACCTCAATGCCGAGCGTATAAAAGCGTGGAACGATGCAGACTTGAGCAAACTTCCTGTCTACGAACCTGGACTCGACGAGGTGGTGGGCGAAGCACGTGGTCGAAATCTATTCTTCTCCACCGATGTAGACAAAGCCATTGACGAGGCAGAGATGATTTTCGTAGCAGTCAACACCCCCACCAAGACTTTTGGTGTTGGCAAAGGGATGGCAGCCGACTTGAAGTTTGTTGAACTGTGTGCACGCCAGATTGCGCGAGTAGCCAAAACCGACAAGATAGTGGTAGAGAAATCTACCCTACCCGTTCGCACTGCCGAATCAATAAAGACAATACTTGAATCTGAAGGAAAAGTGAAATTTGAGATACTCTCCAACCCCGAGTTTCTTGCCGAAGGCACAGCCATCGAAGACCTGTACAAATCTGACCGTGTGCTTATTGGCGGAGATGAGGACGAGGACGGACAGAAAGCCATTCAAGCACTCGTTGACATATATGCCAATTGGATTACACGGGAGAAGATTGTTACCACTCGCTTGTGGTCGTCGGAACTATCAAAGCTCACTGCCAATGCTTTCCTTGCACAGCGCATATCAAGCATCAACTCTATTTCTGCACTTTGCGAAAAAACCGGTGCCGATGTCGACGAGGTTGCTCACGCAATAGGCATGGACAGCCGCATAGGTTCTAAGTTCCTGAAATCATCGGTAGGCTTTGGCGGATCTTGTTTCCAGAAAGACATCCTGAACCTCGTTTATCTTTGCCATCATTTTGGCTTACCAGAAGTAGCAGACTATTGGGAGCAGGTGGTGATATTGAACGACTACCAAAAGCGCAGGTTTGCAAAGAACATAATAAACAAGCTCTTCAACACCGTGTCGGGCAAGAAAATAGCTTTCTTGGGCTGGGCATTCAAAAAGGACACCAACGACACCCGAGAATCAGCCGCAATATACGTAGCAGACGAACTACTACAAGACAGAGCCGAGATTCACGTCTACGACCCCAGAGTAACAGCTTGGCAGATTTATTCCGATTTGGAATACCTCCAAGTTCACCGTCGCACCGACACCGACAAATACGAGACCTTGAGCCTCGACGAGATAAAAAAACTAGTCACAGTCCACACTGAGCCCTACTCTGCGATGGACGACTCTCATGCAATAGCCGTACTGACCGAGTGGGATGAATTCAGAACCTACGATTGGCAAAAGGTATACGACACTATGAAAAAGCCAGCCTTCGTTTTCGACGGACGCAATATCCTTGATAGAGCAGAACTGACGAAAATAGGTTTTGAGCTTAGTAGTATAGGGAAATGACGAAACTGAGGAGTAATTGTTGAATCGTTTATTTGTTGAACTGTTTAATCGTTTAGAGTTTAGTTATTAGTAGTTGGTTTGAAGTTTAGGGACGTAGTCCCGATATCTAAATAGATACAGGTTAGGCTTAGATGATTATACGACGTGAGAAATGACTAAAAGACAAGAAAATATCGACTTGCTGTCTGAATTTAGAATTAGGCGAGGTGCTATTTATGGAATAAGCGGGATGGGTGTTTTTGGCTCGGTAGCTCGTGGAGAACATACAGAGAATAGTGATATAGATGTTTATTACGAAGGAAGACCTTTAAGTCTCTTTAAAACGGTTGCTCTAAAAGAAGAACTAGAAAAATTATTAAATTGTTCTGTTGATATTGTGCGATTGCGTGAGAGCATGAATAAGATATTGAGAAAAAGGATTCAGGAAGAAGGCATATATGTTTGACAGAAACTTGGTATCTGACATCATTACTTTAATTGAAGAAAACCTAGAAATCGTACTGCAGAGAACTGAGCATATCGAATCAGTTAACGACTTTACATCTGGGACGGGGATGATACTACTTGATAGTGTCTGTATGAAATTGGTTGCTGTTGGAGAGAGTATTAAAAACCTTGATAAAATTAGTAATAAAGAATTGCTGACAAAATATTCTCAAATAGACTGGAAACAGGCTATGGGAATGCGAGATATAATAGTCCATCATTATTTTGACATTGATGCAGAGCAAATATTCAGCACCTTGAAGGAAGACATTCCCATTTTGACAGATACTCTAAAGAAGATGAGGAATGACCTCAATAGAAATAATTGTTGAACCGTTTAATCGTTTAGGCTTTAAAAATGCTGTATGCCGTACGCTTTAGGCTATAAGCGAACAGCCGATACATGAACGTCATTGCGAGGAGCTGGCGACGAAGCAATCCCCTGCAACAACGCTGTTACAGGCTGAAAGCCTGAATTAGTTCAGCCCATGGCAACGCCATGGGGGAAGATACACCCCCACCCCTGCACCGTTGCGAATTGCAGGATACCGAATGAATAAATAACAAGTGAGCAATGTACATAAAAAATGACAAATCTTAGATAAGGTGAGATAACAAAGAAAAAATGATATGTTGAATAATAAATCAGTATTAATAACCGGAGGAACAGGTTCTTTTGGAAAGAAGTTTATAGAGACAATTCTAGACAGATACCCCAATGTCAAAAAGCTGGTGGTGTACTCAAGAGATGAGCTAAAAAAGTTTGAGTTAAAACAGAAATATCCTGAAACACAATATCCCCAATTACGATTTCTTATTGGAGATGTCAGAGATTAAGTAAGGCTTAAGAGGGCATGTGAACAGATTGATGTTATTATTCATGCAGCAGCAATTAAGCAAGTCGATACTGCGGAATATAATCCTGACGAGTGCATAAAGACAAATGTACACGGAGCTCAGAATGTTATTGATGCAGCTTTGGCAACTAATGTTTCTGATGTTGTGGCACTCTCTACCGATAAAGCCTGCGCACCCATAAACCTATATGGAGCAACAAAACTCGTGTCGGATAAATTGTTCACAGCAGCTAACAATATGAAAGGCATCCGTAAGATTAAATTCTCTGTTGTACGCTACGGCAATGTTATGGGATCACGAGGCTCTGTTATCCCTTTCTTTATCAAGAAGAGAGAGGAAGGAGTTCTACCCATTACACACAATGAGATGACAAGGTTTAATATTTCCTTGCAAGCTGGCGTCGATATGGTGATGTATGCAATAGAAAATCATTTGGGCGGTGAAATTTTTGTTCCAAAAATTCCTTCCTACAAAATACTGGATATAGCAAAGGCAATTGCACCGTCTTGCTCCACAACTGATGTTGGAATAAGACCTGGCGAAAAGCTGCATGAAGAAATGA
>JBKEAJ010000033.1:0-22587 GCA_047972135.1 Bacteroidales bacterium
TCCCGATGCCGTGAACCACTGCCTATTGTCCCACCTTGCAGGCAATGATACAAATTGCCATGCGTCTCTAGGAATGCTCTTGACTATTCCCCAATCCGTTTCTGTCTGGTCAGGTGCAAACGTGCTATCGACAAGCTGCGCATTAGAGATATCAGCTAAAAATAGACAAATACATATTATACAAATCCTCATTCTCCTCTTTTCCTATGATGATTAATCTATAATTTATGTATAACCTTCATCAGCTGCTCACCCAAACCAATGGTGTAGCCCTGCGATACGAACACCACCCGATTGAAGGTGTCAGCAATAATAAATATCGGCAACTGACTTGTATTTTGTAATTTCATTGCCGATACAATTTCTTTCTGAATATGTCCGTCGGCATCAATACCGTAGGTAATCGTATTGGGCAATTCGCCAAACTCCTTGGCATCGAAACTCTGAAAGCCCTTTTCGTCAGGGAAGAGAAGCACCATGCCACGCCCCCACTCTTCCAATTCTTTCTTCATCGCTGCAATATCACGCATAGCATGATTGGTAGGCTCTTGACGTGCTCCCAATATGGCAACTACAAAATACCCTCGCCCTGTTGTTGACAGCACGCTCACCTGCTCACCATTATCAGCTCGTTTAAACTTATTCTCCGAATTAAAGTTACCTATAACCTGAACCTCATCTGTATTTTCACGCATCACCAACTTGGTGCTAGTGCTATATCCCGGCTCAACATAAAATGAGGACAACTCTGCCAATACACTGCCATTTGCCATACGTGTGCCGCTGACAAACAGATAGTTACCAGCATCCAGATACAAAGGTCTCTTTAGCATACTGCTCCACGTATTGCCCACACCCATGTCAACATTCCCTGCTGTCTCAAAATTCAAGGTCTGCAACTTTGCATCAGGTAAAATCTTTGCAATGGTAAAATGACTGTAATATTTTGGGTCCTTCAAGGCTTTGATGGGAGTATATGACGCCTCAACCCAACCGCCAACGATAGTAACAGACTGAACATCTGCATCGAAATTCACGTCTACCCAGCCTTCTGCTTTCATATACTGCACCTTGCGGGCAACTTTCTCAATGCGTGCAGGAATACCAAAACTACGTGCTAAAGACACAAAAAATATAGCACGTGATGTCTTGTCTGCCACACCTGCCTTAAACACTCCAATAGGCATGATGGGGATGTGCTGAGGGTTCATGGCATCATCGACTTTTATGTTCTTCCTAAGCCAATCAACCAATACTTGCGGATTGTCTTTAGCTTGATTTATTATATCCTTATCCATATTAGCCTGAAAATAACTACGATATGGAGAAAGAAACTCATTAGCAACACGGGGATTGAGAACATAGGGAATAAACTCCTTGCTGTCAATAACTTCTGTATTATTCAGATGGTCTGCCAGCACGGAGGCAGGAGTGTCGCGAAGATCTTTTGCCGATATTACACCTAGCAATGCCATTGCCTCCTTGAGCTTATCCGGCGGAGTTCCACAAAGAAAATCCTCTATCTCCTTCCAGTTCCCACGACTACCAATCAAGAAGTCAACAGCTTTTTGCTCGTCAATCTTCAACTTTGCTGCCAGTTCTTTGGCTTGTTCTTCGGTATAAAAAGTCGCTACATATTTGTTGCGTATTGCATCTTCCTCCAACAAGCGAGCGGCATTGGCTTTTTTCTGCTCATCGCTTACATCTACGGGAATAGAACCCTCTACAGGAGGAACAATATCAAGGGATACCCCATCAATCTTGCTGCCCGTAGTTTTGTCGAGCTTTATCCTTACATCGCCCTTACCAAAAGAGACCTTTGCAAAACCATATTTCCCATTTTTCGTCGCCCACACAAGCATATCGCCCTTACCGGCAGTGAGAAAAGTCTTACCATCGGCGTCTGTTTTCTTGTCGGCAACAGTGTAAAATTCAGCATAATTATAAATCTTAAACTCTACACTTGCATCTGCAACAGGCTTATCGTCAGTGTCTACAACTGTAACAAAAGCCTTTGCCGTTGGTGCATAATTGTCTATTACATTTATCTCCGTATAAACCGCTGTTTGAAGCATTACTTCCTCAGGTCCATGGTACTTGCCAAACACCTTGGTGTGCATCAACATACCTCGATAGGCAGGTCCGTTAAACCAGCCCATATTCAAGACAGGCTCGGGCTCGCATGCTCCCATAAACATCCACTTGCCGTTGACCCATGCCTCTACCCATGCGTGATTGTCATCGGTGTGCGCCCAACGTGGAGTATATACCTGACGCGCAGGAATACCTACAGCTCGAAGTGCCGCCACCGTAAAGGTTGACTCCTCGCCACAACGCCCGTAGGCAGTCCTCACCGATGCCAAAGGCGAACTCGTACGAGAATCCGAAGGCGTGTAAATTACTTTCTCATGACACCAATGGTTTACTTCCAACACAGCATCGTAAAGCGACAGTCCCTTTACTCGTGTTTTCAACTCGTCGAAAAAAACCATGCGACTACTGTCCAAATTCTCGTTGTTTATGCGTATTGGCAAGACATAATGTCTGAATATCTCCTCAGGAATGCTATCGCCCCACGGCATCTCCGCCCGCGCTTGAAAAGAACTGCGGATATTGTCTAAATAAAACTCCCCCCTGTAATCTGTAATGTCGCCAATAGGCATATAAGCATAAAGAAACGTGAGTGCTTCCTTTTCTTCAGCTGTCATCTGCTGATGAAAAATGTCGAACAATGCTCCATTGTCCAAAGCCGACTGCTTGGCTTGAAAGTCTTTCTCTACTTCTGCTCTGTATGCAGTGTCAGAGATAAAATGCTCTTGCTTGGAACACGCCGTTACTACTAGTACGACTATCAAAAAAATGGACAAATGTGCCTTATACATGATATTTAATTTTAGAAACAAAGATACTTATTATTTATCCAACTCAGTTTTATCAATACCTGCTTGTTTGAGAACAGCAAGAAAAGTACCTTTCTTCATATCCTTACCACCATGTACAAGTACAATAATTGTTTTATTCGTTTCAGAGTTATAGTAGAGTTGGTGCGAACCTTTGGAGCGTTTGAAAATAAACCCGTGTTGCTCTAAAATCTTGATAAGATGCTTTGGGCTTAGGTTTATACCATTTCAAGATTTAACGAATATTCCAAAGTATTGCTGTCGTCAGGTATGGCTTCACCCCTTTCCTGTAATTCCGCAATATAAAGCTCAATAGCTTCTTTTGCCATTGCAATAGCTTCGTCCACATCTTCACCATAAGTGATACAACCAGGTAATGCGGGAACAGAAACCGTAAAACCTCCCTCGGTCTCTTTATGTAAATGTATTTTATATGTGTACATATTATCGAGTGTTACGTTTTACCATGCATTTTATTTTTTGCATCAGGAACAGCTTTACTTTTTGTCCTAATTTATCTAATCTAAAATACAAAGATACCTATTATTTTTAATACCTGCCTTGCCCAAAATTTACACTAATACTCAGCCCGTATGCACTTTCCCCCGCCACACTGAGGATAATAGGACTAAAAGCGATTGCCAAGCCCTGAGCTATCTCTGTAAAATGGCGCTTTGCCATAAATTCCCCTGTCAATGTCCCCAACACAGCTCCCACGAAGACATCGCTTGCCCAGTGTGCATCATCGTGTATTCTCGACAATGCCGTAAGTGTTGCCAACGAATAGGATAATATTTTGACAAACCTAGTATCGTAAACTGTGCTGAACACTGCTGCCACAGAGAATGCCGTTGCGCTGTGTCCGGAAGGGAAAGACGTATGGCTGCCATAGCCGCAGCCGTAGCTGAAAAACTGCCATTGACTTGATGCCTCGTAGGGTCTGACCCTTTCTCATCTCGTATCAGTACGCCTGTCATATAGCTAGCTGCCAAGCCAATATGTATTTGCGAGCCGCCCCACTCAGCTACATGCGAGATACTTTTAGTAAATTGAGTTCTATTGTTTTGGACAAAGCTCCTAACAGGTCTGTCTACAAACATAAGTGCAGCTGTCGTTGCAACAACTCTCAACGACATTTTCATACTTATTTATCTGACTTGTAAAATTCGTACTATACGCAACAAAAATAGTATTTTTGTAATAAATCAGACCTTTTTATTTATTACATTCGGCATCCTGCAATCCGTATCGTTATGGGGTTGGTGGTGTATCTTTCTCCATGGCGTTGCCATGGGCTGAATTAATTATGGCTTGCAGCCATAAACAGCCCACATCGTAGCTTTGTAATATCGTAGTATATACATTTGCCGTCATTGCGAGCGTTAGCGTAGCAATCTGCTTTGTCCGCCGTCATTGCGAGCGAAGCGAAGCAATCTTTTCGTTGTTGCAGGAGATTGCTTCGTCGCCAGCTCCTTGCAATGACGTTTGTTTATTTACTGTTCGCTTACAGCCTAAAGCCTACAGCATATAGCATCTTTAAACCCTAAACAACTAAACTCTAAACGATTAAACCCTAAACCTGTATTTCTATCACTACCCACTTTATTCCTTATAGAACCTCTTTTTAGGCTGAAAAGTAAAATAAGGATTTACACTATTATACTTTTAAGTCAAAAAGTAAAATAAGAACTTGCCCTATTATACTTTTATTGTACTTTTGTAAAATAGGAACATCTTTATTTTACAGTTATGGAGAACTTTGAAGCAGGAAAATACGTAAATCAAGGACACTACAAGAGCTTTCAACCTTGTAAAATAGACAGAGCTTGGCAAGTAGTCGATATGCAGATACTACAATTGCTCAGCAAAGCAGATAGGAACTTGGGGAGGCTTGATATGTATTCGGAGTATGTCAATATTGACATGTTTATACGCATGCACATTGCCAAAGAGTCTACTCAATCATCAAAAATAGAGGGTACACAAACCAATATAGAGGAGACTTTTATGCCCAAAAAGGAAATTAAGGTCGAAAATAGGGATGAGTGGGAGGAGGTACAGAATTATATTGCCGCAATGAAGGAAGCCGTAATGATGTTGCAAAATCTGCCTTTCTCATCTCGCTTGATTCTGCAAACGTATAAAATATTATTGCAAGGTGTACGTGGAGAATATAAATCGCCGGGAGAATACCGCAGGAGTCAAAATTGGATCGGCGGAGCAACTATAAATGACGCAAAATTTATTCCTCCTACACATACAAGTCTTGGAGAATTGATGTCGGACTTGGAAAAGTTCGCCAACAATAAAACCAATTATATTCCCGACTTGATAAAGATTGCTATTATTCATTATCAATTTGAGACCATCCATCCGTTTCTTGACGGCAACGGACGTGTAGGGCGTTTATTAATTACTCTATACCTCGTAAGTACAGGAATTCTGAAACAGCCCATTTTGTATCTGTCAGATTTCTTCGAGCAACACCGTTCCCTATACTACGACAACCTCATGCGTGTGAGAACTCACAACGATATTGGTCAGTGGTTGAAATTTTTCCTGACGGGAATAATCGAAATATCACAGAAAGGGGTCAGAACATTTGATGACATTCTGAAATTGCAGAAACAAATTGAAATAAAACTCAAAGATTTTGGGACTAGAGCCGTGTCTGCCAATAAACTAATTACGCATTTATACGACAATCCGATTATTGATGCTCAATCGGCAAGTTCTGTTATTGAGAAATCGCTTAGACCCACCTACCACTTGATTTCAGATTTAGAGAAATTGGGGATACTAAAAGAAATAACAGGAGCAGAAAGAGGCAAATTGTATATGTTTAAAGATTATGTCGAACTGTTCAAACGATAAAAAGGAAGCTAAATTTGCTTCCTTTTTGTAGTAGCGGGGGCAGGACTCGAACCTACGACCTTCGGGTTATGAGCCCGACGAGCTACCAACTGCTCCACCCCGCAATATTGTGGTGCAAAGATAAGACTTTTATTTCTTCAATGCAAACTTATAGGACAACATTTTATAAAACAACTTGACTACCAAGAAGGTAGAAGCATGATTTTGTTCCATGGGAGCAAGCTCCACAAGGTCGAAACCTACTACATTGCGTTTCTCAAAGACCTTGCGCAAAAGTTTTAGGCACTGATACCACTGCAAACCTCCCGGCTCGGGTGTCCCCGTACTAGACATAATAGACGGGTCGAGTGCGTCCAAGTCGAGCGATATGTACACATTGTCGCCCAAGTCCTCCACCGCCTTGTCCATCCACGCATCATTGCCGTGTATATCGTGAGCAAAGAAGGTCTTTGCTTTGTCGCAATACTCCAGCTCCGAAATATCCATGCTGCGTATGCCCACCTGCACCAGATTGTTGCGCTGCGAAACCTCATGCATGGCACATGCATGATTAAACGGCGAACCTTGATACTCCTTTCGCAAATCTGCATGTGCATCTAAATGCAAGACTGACAAATCATTATATTTCTCGGAAAAAGCTCTTAGCACGCCAATACTGACGGAATGCTCACCTCCCAAGAAGGTCAGGAACTTGCCCCTTTCAAGAAGCTCTTTTGTCTTCGCATATACCTCAGCAACCATCTGAGAAGGGCTGTCGCATTTCCCTATCTCGGGAACTACGGCTATTCCCCGCCGATACACCTCGCTGTCAGTCTCAATGTCGTAAAACTCTATCTGTGGCGAGGCTTTCATAAACTCCTCAAAGGCTCGGTCGGCTCCCTTCACGTAGGTACTTGTTCCGTCATAAGGTATTGCCTGCAAGAGTATGGCTGCCTTGTTGGCATCGGCATACTCCTCAGGAATATCGGCAAAAGTTTTTGGAATATCACTCATAACCGAGTATTCTCATCATATCCTCTGCCGTTTGCTCGTTGCGGTACACATAGTCCACAAAATTGCCCGTGTCGTCTCTGTCGATTATCACATGCTTGGGCGATGGTATCAGGCAGTGCTTAATACCGCCATATCCACTGATGGAATCCTGATATGCTCCGGTATGGAAAAAGCCCACGTATAAAGGCTCGTCATCGTCGTCTTTCGTAACAGGGAGCAAAACCTGCTGATTCATATCCTCAGAGTTGTAATAATCGGAATGGTCGCAACTGATGCCTCCGATATTAGCACGCTCATAGGGTCTATCCCACTTATTCACAGGCAGTAAGATAAATTTTTCAAAGATTGACCACGCATCAGGAATGGTGTTCATCAGACTATTGTCCACAAAATACCACTTCTCGGCATCGTTTTGTTGCTTTTTCTCTATGACTGAAAAAATTATTGCACTACTCTCGCCAACGGTAAACTTACCAAACTCTGTGTAGATATCAGGTTCTTCAATACCTTCGCGCTTACATGCCTCGTGGATATTCTTAACAATCTCCTGTATCATATATTCGTAGTCGTACTCAAAACCAAGGTGATTCCTGATTGGAAAACCACCACCAAGGTTGAGTGAGTCGAGAGTCGGACAAATCTTTTTCAACTCGATGAAAGTATTGAGCGTTTTCTGAAATTCGCCCCAATAATAAAGTGAATCCTTAATGCCCGAATCCACAAAAAAATGAAGCATCTTAAGCTCGAATTTCTTGTTGTTGGCAATCTTTTCTTTATAAAAATCCATTATCTCGGAATGTCGGATTCCCAAACGAGAAGTGTAGTAGTTAGACTGCGACTCCTCGTCGATAGCTCGGCGGATACCGATTTTTATCTTTTTATTTCCCGAAATAGCCTCTATCCTGTCAAGCTCTTTTGTGCTGTCCAATACAATTACCGAGTTCTTAAAGCCCGCTTCATGCATCAGCATTAGCTTTCGCAAGTACTCATCGGTTTTGTAGCCATTGTGGATTATATGGCGCGACTTACTGAACTCGCCTTTCTCCTGCAAGTGCATCACCAAATCAATGTCGAATGCCGACGAGGTCTCCAGATTTACATTATGTTTCAGTGCCGCACTCATAACATGGTTGAAGTGGCAGCACTTTGTGCAGTAGCAAAAATGATATTTCCCACTGTAGCCCGTTCGCTTTATGGCCCTGTTAAACAGATTGCGAGCTTTCTTAATCTGATCGCCGATGCGTGGCAGATATACTAATTTAAAGGGAGTACCGTGTTTCTTTATCAAATACATCAACGAAACTCCGTGAAAGGTTAGATTGCCATCTCGCAAATCAAAACCGTCTTGAGGAAAGTAATAACTCTGCTCAATCAAATCGAAATATGTATTCTTCATCTATTAGCATTTTGCTGCTAGCCACTTAGTTGCTAGCTTTTTCAATCTGTATTATATGTTTAATAAATATCGCACCATATACTTGCTCTGTTTTATCAACTCCTACTCCGGCAGGACACTCTCGCCCCCTATTCTCAGCACATTCTTCATAACAAGCACGCAAAGGTATATAAAAAACACATATATTAGTGAGAGTTTTTAGAGATTAAAATGAAAGTTGAATTTATGATACAACTGCCTAAAAGCTTGGAGGAGTTTTCATTTCCCAAAATCCTATCTTATTGGTGGACTACTGCTCCCTAGCGTTATATAATGTATGGCTACGATAAGACAGATATCTTTATCTAACAAATCTAATTTGTTATACAGCTTTTGAATCATTGACACAGCAAAGGGTTCATCCCTCCAGCAGCCTCTATGGACTCATAATAGGATTTTATTAACTCATTTCTCTCTCCTACATTTTTCAGGAAGTGTGTATAGTAATCGCCATTGCGGTTAATATCATATGATTCCCCATCATATACCCAGATATTATTAAATATTTTAGGACTAATTTCCTGCCTAATTGAATCTATGATACCGGAAAATACGCTTACAGCATTATACAATTCTTCAAATGAGTTATATTTAGAGAGCTCCTCTAATTTATCATGAGTAAGATATGAATTGAATCCTGCTTCAATTTTTTAGCATCCTTACTATTTGAAAATCTTTTGTCGTTCTTTGTTGTACAACAACTAAAAATCAAGATTAACAAAAACGTAGCAGTGTAGTTATATAAATTCATAGATTATTTAGTACCCCTTTAAGTATGCAATAAAATCTTCATATTGTTTACAATCTACCAAAATCCTCATTATACCATTATGACCTATGTTAATGGGAGACCATCTATTTGCACAGAGTAAAAGATTATTCCACAATAAAACTAATATTTTTAATAAAATATAAATTGCGAACTCATGTCAATATTTATAATCTCCTTGTAAGTTGGCTTCGCTGACACTGCTAATAATGATTATTAGAGAATGCTAATCCATATATTCTACACCCCGACTTTGTAACAAAATTCTCAGACTTACACCCCGACTTTGTAACAAAATCTATATATTTGCATAAACAAACACACATGCCATGTTCGCTAGAGATGTTATAAATCAGCTATATACATGGGCTAACAAGGAAGAACGAAAGTCCCTAATACTTCGAGGTGCCAGACAGGTTGGAAAAACAAGCCTCGTAAATGAGTTTAGTAAACAGCTCTTCTTTGCTACGAAGATATCGGGACTACGTCCCTAAACATCAAACCATTGTTAAAGAGCTTCCTCAATCTCATTTTCTAAATCATCTGCAAAACATCCCACACAAAGGCTTTCATCCCGACCTCGTGATTAATATCATCCAGCTTGCGCACGGCTTCCAAAAGAGGCTCTACCTTGTCGTCCTCAACGATTGTCATTAGTGCCGAGTTCATCTCCGGCCATGTGTGCGTACCCATGTGCGGCTCGCCATCGACAGTGCCACGCCCTTTTACGTCTTCCCACATAGTGAAGCCTCTAATTGCGAGCATATCGAGAATATACTCCATCCGCTCCGTATTTGCCTGATTAAATACTATAAATACTGATTTCATTTTTATTTCTAGATAAAACAGCCGGACATTAGATATTAGATATCAGACTAGCAGCCGTTTGATTTATTATTTTATGCTTCCGAATTATTATCACTCTCCAAGAATTTGAACTTCTTGCGGATATTTGCCGACTTATTGCGCTCTCCATGACGTGCAAACAACACATACAATACAGGTGTAATAACCAATGTTATAATAGTCGAAAACAACAAGCCTCCAATCACAGTGATACCCATCGGTGCCCACACCTCCGAACCTTCGCCTATACTCAATGCCATGGGCAACATACCCAACACTGTGGTCATTGCTGTCATCAAAATTGGTCGCAATCTACTCTTACTTGCCATCACCGTCGCTTCATACAAGCCTATGCCTCTCTCTCTTAGCAGATTAAGATAATCCACCAACACAATACCATTCTTAACAACGATACCAACAAGAAGTATAGCTCCCAGTATGGCAATCATACTTGCCGTAGTATCAGTGATATACAATGCCAAAATAACACCCGAAAAGGAAAAGCCGATTGACGACATTATTATTATTGGCATCGACAAAGATTCAAACTGAGATGCCATAACTATAAACACCAAAACAAGAATCATAAGAAAAAGCAAGCCCATGTCTGCATTATTCTCCTGCAAGTCCTCATAGGCTCCGCCGACGGAAATAGAAACTCCCGAAGGAATATCAATATCCTGCAAGCCCTTATTTATAACCTCTGCCAAATCCGAAAGTGCCATTCCCTTCGCAGGTACTGACGACACCACCACATAACGCTGACGGCTTTTACGCTCTATCTTAGGCGTTGCCCAATACTCCTCGACCTCACCAACTTCCGAGACTTTTACCAACTTCCCTGTCGTCGGACTTAATATCGATACGTTCCTAACGTCGTCTATCGATTTTCTCGCACCATCGTGGTAACGCACCATTATGTCGTACTCCTCCCCATCTTCACGAAAACGTGTAGCTGTATAACCCGCTATCGCATTGCGCACTGCCGACGATGCCGAAGCAGTAGTAAAACCATATTCTGCAAGTTTATTCTGATTGAAAACAACCTGCAACTGAGGCTTCTCACGCTCTCGTGAGATTTGTACATCTTCTGCTCCTTTCACTTTCCTCAACTTATCGGCAATTTCGTTGGCAAGAGAGGTCGTCGTTTGAAAATCATAACCATAAATCTCTACATCTACAGAATTTGATGTAGTCATACCCTGTGTTTGTGTTGATATAGTGTAGTTAACAATCTCCGGAGTAGACGCTAATTTCTCCCTGACAATGTCTGCCAGCTCCCATACGCTGCGCTCTCGGTCTTCAACATCTGTCAGCTTCAATCGTAGCTCAACAACGTGAGTTCCAGTCTCTCCAAACAACGAGGAAATACCACCTTCATCGTCAGAACCCGACGATGCAAATGCCAGCAACACTTCATCGCCCATCTGCTCATTTATATAGTCGTTAATCTCCTTTGCCACCTCTGCCGTTTCCTCTACTCGTGTGCCAGTCTGCAATTCAAAGTTTATCGTCATCGAACCCAAATCCTGCTCCGGCATGTTCTCAAATTTTAAACTTGGAACCAACATCCAACTTGCAACAAAAACAAGAAGCAAAGTTGGCAATACCACTTTCTTATGAGTAATACTCCAATGTACAATACTACCATAGGCATTGTCCAAGCTATCTAAAAATCTACCTACGGTTGCATCGTAAAACGATTTCTTTCCATTTTTCTTCTTTTTCAGGCGAAGCATCTTAGAGCTCAACATCGGTGTCAGTGTTATTGCTGCAAGGGTCGACGTTACAACCGTGATTGTTACAATCCAGCCAAGCTGTTTAAACATAATGCCTGTTTGACCACCTACCAAAGTCAGTGGGAAAAACACCGCCACAACAACTAGGGTGGTCGCAATAACCGACAGCCACACTTCCTTTGTCGCATAAATAGCCGCCTCGCGCGGAGATGCACCTCGCTCAATGTGCTTCATGATATTCTCAAGTACCACAATAGCATCGTCTACTACCATTCCAATCGCAATAGATAAGGATGCTAAGGAGATGATATTGATAGAGTTGCCACTCAAATAAAGGTAGGTAAAGGCTACTATCAGGGAGATAGGAATGGTAAGAACAATAATAAACGTGGCTCGCCAACGCCCTAAAAACAACAACACCACAAAGACCACAAAAATCAAAGCAAACAAGAAGGTCTGCGATAAATTGTTGATGGCTGACATTATATCGTCGGAGGAATCCATAACCTCAAAAAACTTAACATCGCGAGGAAGTGTTGGCATTATCTCTGCCATCTTTTCTTTAACTCCCTTTGCCACAGACACCGTGTTGGCTCCCGACTGCTTCATTATCATCAAGCGCATTCCCTCATTACCCTCGAAACGATTGATCATCTCCATCTCTCGCCCCTTGTCATGAACCTCTGCTATATCTTTGATATATACGGTTTTGCCGCTTTGTCGAGATACTACAATATCCTTTATCTCGTCGGAGCTCTTAAACTCGCCTTCAACACGTATCTGATAGTCGAAATCACCCATCTTTATGTGTCCTGATGGAGTATTCATATTCTCCGCCGCAAGCACCTGACCAATCTGACCGATAGTAAGACCATAGGCTTCGAGTTTGTTCGGATCGCAATCTACATATATACGCCGACCCGGAGCACCTATAACACTCACACTTCCTATACCGTCGACACGGTTCAGGATATTGACAACCTTCTCGTCGATTATCTTTTCTAAACCATCGAAACTCTCGTCTGCACTGATAGCATAGAAAAGCACAGGCATCATACTCGAACTGAACCTAAACAACAATGGCGAATCCGCATCATCGGGAAGATCGTCTTCAACCATATCAAGCGCATCTCGCACATTATTCATCGCCTCGGTAAGATCTGCCTCCCAATCAAACTCTAAAGTTACTATAGACATGTTATCCTCTGACTCTGAGGTTATTTCCTTGAGGTCGTCGACCGTGTTTAAGCCATCTTCAATAATCTGAGAAACATTGGTTTCTATCTCTTCCGCATTAGCCCCAACATAGGTAGTCATCACCGTTATATACGGAGGATCAACCTCAGGATACATATCCACAGGAAGAAAATTGAGCGAATAAACACCAAACACGATAACAGCAATAAATATCATTATCGTCGTTACAGGCTTCTTTACCGCAGTACTATATATAGCCATAATTTTGTCTTACTTTTTTAATATTACTAGCAGAACTAGTTTGATACATCCACCGAATCTCCGTTATTGAGGTTGACGTGCCCCGAAACTATCAGCTTGTCGCCTTCCTTAATCTTATCGGAGATTATCTCCAACCTATCGTCAAAACGTACCCCCAGCTCAACCTCAACATATACTGCCTTGCCATTCTTTTCTACATATACGTATCTTTTGTTGGTACCATCAAGCATCAACACAGAAGAAGAAGGAACTACAATTGCAGATTTCTCACCCAAATTAACTTCTACTCGCGCAAACATGCCCGGTCGCAATCGATGGTCGCTGTTGGGAATGGTTATCTCGACAGTGAAAGTCCGAGTATTGGGGTCAATCGTAGGATAAACCAAAGATACTGTCCCCTCGAACTCTTCCTTAGGGTATATATCTGTTGTCAGACGTGTCTTCAAGCCCTTCTTAACAAGCGGATAAAAACGCTCCGACATATTAACCTCAACTTTCAATTTGCTAATACTCTCAATTACGACAATCGCTGCCTTACCCTCTGTCGTATTTGGTGAACCACTATATATCTCATTATCATCGTAATAGCGAGCTGTTACTATTCCACTAAAAGGACTATTCAGAACCGTATTTTCACGCATGTTTGACAAGCTCGCCTTGGTTGCATCGTAGCTCGCCTTTGCTTGGTCGTAAGCCTGTTGCGAAATCGAACCATATTTTATCAGTGTGTCCATACGCTGAAGCTCCTTCTTGACATTCTCGAAGTTCACCTCCAACTGCACCAACTGATTATTATCCATATCCACAACTCGCTGTCCACTACGTACATAATCATTCACCTCAACCTTAACGTCTTTTATGCGACCCGGCATATTGGGAGCCAAGAACACCTTGTCATATGCATTGATGGTAGCGGTGTATTGCTCATCTATTGGTATTGTGTCTTTCGTAATACTCATTACCTTAATTGGCTTCTTTATCGTCTCTTCTTTGACTGCTGACGTATCATCTTGTTTTGATGCCTGCTCTTTGTTCCCGCATCCAAACAATGCCAGACCTACGATTGCTAATAAAAAACTTTTTCTCATATCTTTATTTATTTTTTCTCCTTGTAAATAGCTCTGAATCACAGACTACTGTAAAATTTCTCCAACTCCACATATGCTTTTAGAACATCAAGCATCGACTGTATATAGCTCGACTCAGCATTCAGATAATTCGTATTTGCCGTTGTAAGGTCTAAACTCGACACCATCCCTGCATTATACTTGCGATTGATATTATCATAAACCCGCTTCGACACATCAACATTCTTTTTCTGTGCATCATATTGATCAAGAGCCGTTTGCAAATTCAACTTTATGGTGCGGTCTTGTGCTATCAATGCATCGTTCAGTTTATGCTTATCGTTTTGCAATGCCTCTAACTGCAACTGCGCCTGATTGACCTTTGCCTTGCGCTGTCCCGACGAGAAAATCGGAATATTCAAATTGAAAAACAAAGTATGATTCGGACTCATATTGAAATTTGGCGCTACTATCTGTTTCAGATAGTTATATCTTGCCGACAAAGTGGGCAAATACTCAGACCTCGCAAGCTGCACTTGCTTCTCCGACACTCCCTCTTGCTGCTGCAATAGCTGATAGTCAATGTGTTCGTTTACATTGAATGCTTGTACCAATGCCGTATAAAAATTCTCCGGCTCAAAAAAGTCTTCTAAGCTTTGGGTGAGCTTTATATTTGACGTGGGGTCAACGCCTATTTGCAATTTTAGCAAGTCGTAGGCAATAGCAATCTGACGATTGGTGCTGCGCAAAGAGCTTTCCAGCGATGTTACCTGTATCGACAATTGGTCAACGTCTGTAAGCTCTGCTACTCCAGCCTTGTACATTATCTCTGTTTGACGATTTACCTCCCTGACATTCTTTAAGGTCTGCTCCAATATCTGCTTCGAACGCTCTGCCAACAGTATGGCATAATAAGCATCTGCAACTTGCTGCTTTACGTCCAGCTCCGTCTTATCGGCTGTTTTGGCAACGAGTGCTTCGTAGAGCTTTGCCGTTTGCAAACCTACAATATAAGCTCCACTAAACAAAAGCTGTGTTGCCGTCGCATTAAGATTACTTGTATTGTTAAACTCTATCGTTGAGCTCGCCCCCGGAGCTAGCTCAATAGCGTTCGACGCTCCAAAGAACGTTGTGTAATCCACTGTGGCACTGACTTGTGGCAAACCCTGTGCAATAGCCTCCCACGTAGCCTGATGCGCCTCCTCGATAGACAGCCCTGCCTTTTTCAAATCCCAATTATATTCCAAAGCCAGCGTCTTCGCTTCTTCAAGACTCAGAATATAAGTCTCCCCACTAACGCTCTCCTCGCCGCTCTGCATACCTGCCAAAGTACTGTCATTTTGTGCCACGACAGAACCCCACAACAATAGGAGCATGGAAAATAATGTTGTCTTAATCTTCATATTAACTATTTATTTTATTGTTTTCATTCATCAATCTGTTCAACTCATCTATCCCTTTTGGGGTACAGAGGGCATGCATGCTGTATCGCAAAAAGTTATTAGCATACCTCCCCGATATTATATCGTCTTCACTAAAACCCGACAACTCAGGCGAGAAAATAGCATTTACCATCGTTACGCAGTACTTCGAGATAAAGTCAATATCCACATCCTCTCGTATAAGTCCCTGTTTCTTACCGTTTTCCGCATTTATACGACAAGTCTTATAAATCAAATCATTTTTGAAATTCTTAAATTCAGCAAACTCCACAGGATAAAACTTCTTTAAATCAAAAATAAAGGTCGGCTTTATAACACTATTACCCTCCATCATCTTACGCGAACGCTCAACCTCACTCTCTATAAAACTCTTTTCAGTACAATATATATTGCCAAACTCATGCGTCATCTTACTCTTGATAAATGCAATACATTCGCAGACAATCTCATTCTTATCCTTAAAATGCTGATATAATGTCTTTTTCGACATACCCAACAAACGGGCTATGTCGTCCATACTCATACTCTTTATGCCGTACTTCAAGAAATCTTGTGTTATGATTTCTATATATGATTCCTTCTCATTCATGCGGCAAATATACTTAGTAAACTTTTTATGTGCAAATAGTTTATTAAGTATTTGTAGTTACTTTAATGTTAAATTTTATACACGTAGTGCTAAGTCCATACCGCACAAAAGAAAAGATATAATACTCAATGGAGAATTACAAAGAGCTCACGACCTCGTTGTCAATCATCTGATAGCCAGGCAGTTAGTTTACTTAAAGGGAGTAGATCTATCTAATATTGTATTGATTTCTGCAAGGCGACTTCCCTCTATTGCCAATTTTTCAATGGTAACATCTTTAAATATACCATGTAAATGCTCTCGCATCTCAAGACTTACAGTGTGCATCTCGCATTTGCCGACCTTCTCATCTATATAAGCACACTGATCGTCGCCCAACAAGCATATATTTAGAGACCTCTCTCCCGAAATAAACACTATTATTTCATAAACTGTGATCGAGCCAGTACGATCATTGGCTGTGTATCCACCTCTCATGCCCTTGTAAGCACTAATGGCACCTCGCCTAGTGAGCTCATTTAATATTTTTGCAAGAAAAAACTTGGGAAGCTCAAGATCATTGGTAATCTCTGTCAACTGTATAAGTTTATCCTCAGTCTCAACGCCATTAGTATTACTAAAAAGATACGTGCATGCTCTGATTGCATACTTGCAGGATTTGGAAAATATCAGCATAGTTTATTGATTTTTAATCGCTATCTTTTTTACTCTCGCCTCGTGCCGTCCTCCTTCAAAAGATGTATTTAGAAATTTGTTTAATATTTTTATTGATTGTTCTTTGCTTATGAAGCGTGCAGGGAGTGTACACACATTTGCATCGTTGTGAGAACGTGCCAAGGCTGCTATTTCCTCAGTCCAACAGAGAGCAGAACGCACTCCTTCGTATTTGTTGAGTACCATACTTATCCCATTGCCCGAACCGCATATGGCTATGCCTAGCTGATATTCTTGCCTATCAACTGCTCTGCCTAACTTATGTCCCCAATCCGGATAATCAGTGGATGCCCCACTGTAAGTACCCATGTCTTCTAGTTTATAACCATCTTTTGAAAGAGATTCAATTATATAAGCCTTTAAATCAAATCCTGCATGGTCGCTAGCTATTGCTATGACTTCATTTCCCATACGATACGTTTTATATGTAAACTTTACCGGTTCAAAATTATTTTACTCGAACTTTAAAAGTAATATGTCAAAAACATACACCCACAAAGATAATACATAGTTTGCACTTATCATCAAATATTTTTCGAAAAATATTAACATTTTAATATTACATGCCCACGGCCTCTCAAAATATCACTATTTATCTATGAGCCTCGTAGTATTATTTATTACAGAATGACTACCTTTGTGCGTTTTAATACAATAGTAGCAAACTGTAATGAGTGAAATTAACGACATCCAAGACCAAATTATTGAGGAGTTCTCAATATTCGATGATTGGATGGACAAGTACGCATATATAATTGAGCAAGGTAATGATTTGCCGGAAATAGACAGCTCCTTAAAAGAAGAAGACAAACTGATAAAAGGCTGTCAGTCTAAGGTGTGGCTAATTTCCGAGTACAAAAACGGAAAAATTGAGCTGAAAGCCGAAAGTGATGCAGTTATCGTAAAGGGTATAATATCATTACTACTGAGAGTGTATTCAGATAGAACTCCCAACGAAATTATTGAGACTGAACCATACTTCATAGATAAAATAGGACTATCGCAACACTTGTCGCCAACCCGCTCAAACGGCTTACTTGCAATGATTAAGCAGATAAAACTCTATGCGGTGGCATACAAAAAAATGCAAGCCTAGAAAAATTTATTATGACAGTAGAAGAAAAAATCATAGAACACCTAAAAGAAGTTTACGACCCCGAAATACCCGTAAACATCTACGATTTAGGATTAATATACGGAATTAGCGTAGACGGCGAAAAAGCATATGTGGTAATGACGCTGACTGCCCCCGGATGCCCCGTTGCCGACATCCTGCTCGACGACGTGAAACAGGCTGCCCTCGCTCCCGACGAAATAAACGAGGCAGAAGTGGAACTGACTTTCGAACCTCCTTGGGACAAAAGTATGATGAGCGAAGAAGCACGATTGGAATTAGGCTTCTTCTAAATTACTTTGCCGATGCACGCAAACCTTGAAGAATATAGTAAGCTCATCAAGGAAAAGGCAATAGAATTGGGCTTTGACAGGTGTGGAATAGTAAAGGCTCAAGACCTATCTGAACATGCCGACAAGCTGCACTCATGGATGCAGAAAGACTACTACGCCGAAATGCAATACATGAATAGAAACTCCGACAAACGCCTCGATATCAGAAAGATGGTCGACGGTGCAAAGTCGCTTGTCCTCGTGCTGCTAAACTACTACAATCCTGTGGACACAGGGAAATACAAAATCGCAAAGTATGCTCTCGGTAAAGACTACCACTTCGTTATAAAGGAAAAACTCGCAAAGCTAAAAGAGTTTATTGACACAAACATTGCCCCAACACAAGGCAGAGCATTCACCGACTCCGCACCAATTATGGAACGCACTTATGCAAGTCTTGCCGATTTTGGATGGATAGGCAAAAATAGCATGCTCATAAACAAGGATATAGGCTCCTTTACTTTTATCGGCGAACTCGTACTCAACATTGAGCTAAAATACGACAGTGCCGAATATAAAGACCGATGCGGCTCATGCACCAAGTGTATTGACGCCTGCCCCACAAAAGCAATAATCCCAAACGAAAGAATGGTCGATGCCGAAAAATGTATATCATTCCAAACTATCGAAAAAAAAGGGGAGATAGACCCCGATATCGCAAAACTGACACAAGGATACATCTTTGGATGCGACATTTGTCAAGACGTTTGCCCTTGGAACAACAAAGCTACCCTGCACAATACTCCCGAGTTCAACCCCATTCCCGAAATATTTAATCTCGACAAAATATCAAAAACCGAGTTCAAAAAAGCCTTTAAACATTCGCCGCTGCAAAGAAAAGGCTACGAGGGGATAATTAAAGGATGCTAATGCAATGTTTAATCGTTGAACTGTTGAAGGTTTAAATGCTATAGGCTGTACGCTTTAGGCTGTAAGCAATCCCCTGCAACAAAGAACAGATTGCCACGCTATCGCTTGCAATGACGGCAAAATAGACTTGATGTAGGGACAAGTTGTGCCTGCCCTGTCTACCACCCAGTGCCTTGGATTCTATATTTTTCTAGCAAAAGACTCAATTGTTTCAATGGTTTTTATATTTTTGTAAGGTTTTTAATTTAACATGTACAGAGTAAGTATATGGGCATACTAAACTGTATATACAGTATAACACATTCTGATTATGGACTTGAACATCTTAGACATAGGAATTATATTCGCTTACATTGCGCTTACTCTTTTTATCGGCTTTTGGCTATCAAAAAAAGCTAGCAAAGACCTTGACTCCTATTTCCTTGGTGGAAACTCCATAAAATGGTATATGCTAGGACTTTCCAACGCTTCGGGGATGTTCGACATTTCAGGCACTATGTGGACAGTTACCATCTTTTTTATCTACGGAATGAAAAGCGCATGGATACCATGGCTGTGGCCAGTGTGGAATCAGATATTCGTAATGGTATTCCTCGCAATATGGATGCGACGCTCCAATGTAATGACAGGTGCGCAATGGATGACTTTCAGATTTGGAGATAATAAAGGCGGCAGACTCGCCCATCTCATTGTTATCGTATTTGCAATAGTCAGCGTAATAGGCTTTATGACCTACTTCTTTGAGGGCATCGGCAAGTTTGCAACAACATTCTTCTCTGCCGATTTATCATTTCATATAGGCAACTTAGCGATAACATCAGAACAGAGCTATGCGATGATAATCATCGGCATAACAACACTCTACACGCTAAAAGGCGGTATGTACTCGGTGGTTGCAACCGAAGTTTTGCAGTTCGTGATAATGACAATCGCTTGCATTGCCATCGGCATCATTGCATATAAATCTGTTACTGCCGAACAAATCCAAGCAGCAGTGCCGGCAGGATGGGGAAACCTGATGCCCTCGTGGAACCTCAACCTAGATTGGAGCGGATACCTCGACGGCGTAAACGAGAAAATCAGCAAGGACGGCTACGGACTATTTGGCTTGCTGCTTGGAATGATGATTTTTAAAGGAATATTTGCAAGCCTTGCGGGTCCTGTGCCAAGCTACGACATGCAACGAACTCTGTCGGCAAAGACTCCTGCCGAAGCCGCTAAAATGAATATGATAACAAATATAGTATTGTTTATCCCACGCTTCCTAATGGTGGCAGGATTTGGAGTGCTAGCAATTGTTTATCTGAAACCTCAACTGCAAGGTGCAGGCGTTGACTTCGAGAAAGTACTACCAATGGCAATACAACAATTTGTGCCTGTAGGCATTAAAGGGCTTCTGCTTGCCGGACTGCTAGCAGCTTTTATGGGAACCTTTGCAGCATTCGTAAACGCCGCTCCTGCATATATCGTAAACGACATATATAAGAAATATATAAACCCAAATGCTTCAAATAAAAAACTTGTATCGCTGAGCTACTTATCGAGCATAATTCTCGTGCTGATTGGTGTTATACTCGGATTTAAAGCTCAATCCCTAAATACCCTCACGCTGTGGATAACATCAGCGCTATACGGCGGTTATGCAGCAGCAAACGTGCTGAAATGGACGTGGTGGAGGTTCAATGGCTACGGTTATTTTTGGGGGATGCTCGCCGGTCTGCTCATCGCTACCGGAGTATGGGTTATGAGGTCGATGGGAGTAATAAGTCCTACCCTGCCCGACATCTATTTATTTCCTCTGATTTTAGTGGTATCTACGGCAGCATCGGTGCTAGGCTCTCTACTCACCAAACCACAAGACGACGAAACTCTGAAAAAATTCTATAAACAAACAAAACCTTGGGGATTTTGGAAACCCGTAGTTGAAAAGGTGAAAGCAGAAGACCCTAATTTTGAGGAAAATAAAGATTTTTGGAGAGATACAATAAATGTGATAGTCGGCATAATATGGCAAATGTCAATGGTAGTATTGCCAATGTATTTTATGATACGCGACAATTGGTCGGCAGCGATTACCTGTATGGTGCTTGCTGCAACATCTATATTCCTGAAAAAGAATTGGTATGATAAGCTAGAAAAATAATGAAATAGCCAATGACAATGTGATAATTAGATGATGAGCACAGCCGAATAAACGAACGCCATTGCGAGGAGCTTGCGACGAAGCAATCTCCTGCAACAAAGAACAGATTGCCACGCTAGCGCCCGCAATGACGACAAAAAATGGACATAATGTAAGGGCAGAACATTTTCTACCCGACTGTCAGTCTGATATCTGAAAGTCTGATAGTTATAAAAATATAAACAGATGAATAAAGAACAATTTAATAAGAAAGTTGAAGAGCTGTTTAGCAACTACAACGCTCTGATAGAAAGAGACAATCCCATCGTCGAGAATGGAAACGGAATTTTCGACAGGTATAAATACCCTGCAATAACCCGCGACCATACGCCTCCGTTTTGGCGTTATGACCTGAACCACGAAAGCAACCCCCATCTAATGACAAGACTGGGAATTAATACTACTTTCAATGCAGGTGCAATAAAACTAAACGGCAAATTCTATCAAGTAGTGAGGACTGAGGGCTTCGATGTGAAATCTATCTTTGCTCTTGCCGAAAGCCCTAACGGTATTGACAAATGGCGGTTTTGGGACTACCCCATAGCTATGCCAACAAACGACAATCCCGAAATGAATGTCTACGATATGCGACTTACTCAGCACGAGGACGGTTGGATTTATGGTCTGTTTTGTGCCGAACGCAAGGACACTAGCAAACCCGACGACTCATCGGCAGCACTTGCTAGCTGCGGCATTGCTCGCACTAAAGACCTCAAAAACTGGGAACGCCTCGCCGACCTTAAATCATCGGCTCAGCAACAACGCAACTGCGTACTGCATCCCGAATTTGTCAAGGGAAAGTACATGATTTATACTCGTCCGCAATCGGGATTTATAGATACCGGCGACAGTGGTATATGTGTGGGATACACAGCGTCGATGGAAAATGCAGAACTCGGCGAGGAGACAATGCTAGATCCTCGTCAGTACCACACCATAAAGGAGGTGAAAAACGGTCAAGGTCCTGCACCTATCAAAACCGATATAGGCTGGATACACCTTGCTCACGGCGTACGCCGCACCGCAGCAGGATTGCGCTATGTTGTATATATATTCCTGACCGACCTGCAAGAACCTTGGAAAGTGATTAAGCGTCCATCAGGGCATTTTATAGAACCTCTATGCAGAGAGCGAGTGGGAGACGTGTCGAACGTGATTTTTAGCAACGGCTGGATATTAAACGACGACGGCACAGTGTTTATCTACTACGCCTCGTCGGACACAAGGATGCACGTGGCAACAACAAGCATAGAAAAGCTGAAA
>JBKEAJ010000034.1:0-30504 GCA_047972135.1 Bacteroidales bacterium
GGCTGGAAAAGGGTTACTGTTTATACGGCAATGATATTGACGACAGTACATCTCCATTGGAAGCAGGTTTGGGCTGGATAACAAAATTTGTTGATGGCAATGATTTTGTCGATAGAGCTTTCCTTGAGAAACAAAAGCAGGACGGAGTGGAGCGCAAGTTAGTAGCCTTTGTGTTGAATGAAAGGGGTATTCCTCGTCATGATTATGAGATAGTTGATGGCTCAGGAGCTATTATCGGCAGAGTTACCTCAGGTTCACAGTCGCCGATATTGGCAAAAGGAATAGGCTTAGGTTATGTAAGCACAGAATATTCAAAAATTGATACAGAGATATTTATAAGGGTTCGCAAGAAAGACATTTCTGCGGCAGTAGTAAAATTACCATTTGTTTAGTAAATGTTTTAATCGATGAGCAAAGTATTATTAATAGGAGCTGGTGGTGTAGGGACAGTAGTGGCTCACAAGATGAGCGAGGACAGGGATGTGTTTTCGGAAGTAATGTTGGCAAGCCGCACAAAATCGAAGTGCGATGCTTTGGCGGAGAAGATAGGAACAGATTTTATAAAGACGGCACAAGTAGATGCCGACAGCGTAGCCGATTTGGTTAAGCTGATAGAATCGTATAAGCCTGATTTGGTAGTTAATGTAGCATTGCCATATCAGGATTTGCCGATTATGGATGCATGTTTGGCAACGAAGACAAGCTATTTGGACACTGCCAACTACGAGCCAAAGGATGAGGCAAAGTATGAATATAAATGGCAGTGGGCATATAAAACACGCTTTGAAGCAGCTGGTATTACAGCTATTTTGGGATGTGGATTTGATCCGGGAGTAACATCTGTTTACGTGGCACCTGCTGTCAAACATCATTTTGACGAGATACATTATCTTGATATTGTAGACTGTAATGGAGGCGACCACGGGAAAGCTTTCGCTACCAATTTTAATCCTGAAATAAATATCAGAGAGATCACCCAAAAGGGTAAGTATTGGGAGAATGGTCAGTGGCATGAGACAGAGCCGCACGAGATTCACAAGCCACTTAACTATCCCAATATCGGTGCAAAGGAATCCTATCTTATTTATCATGAGGAGCTTGAGAGCTTGGTTAAGAATTTTCCTAGCATTAAGCGTGCGAGGTTTTGGATGACCTTTGGGCAGGAATATCTTACGCATTTGCGGGTTATTCAGAATATTGGAATGGCAGGCATAGAGCCTATCAATTATGAAGGAAAGGAGATAATACCCATTCAATTTTTGAAAGCCGTATTGCCCGATCCTGGTGATTTGGGCGAGAACTACAAAGGCGAGACCTCCATTGGTTGCCGCATAAAAGGAATAAAAGACGGTAAGGAGCGTACATATTATATATACAACAATTGCAGCCACGAGGTGGCGTTCAAGGAAACAGGCATGCAAGCCGTGAGCTATACCACAGGAGTCCCTGCCATGATTGGCGCAATGATGTATCTTAAAGGTTTGTGGAAGAAGGCAGGAGTTTTCAATGTTGAAGAATTTAATCCCGATCCATTCATGGAGCAGTTGATGACAAAGGGCTTGCCATGGATAGAGGAGTTCAATGTCGATTTGGAGTTATAGGAGTTTGATGTATTAAGGGCTTAGTACATGACATAATTCTGGCTCTATAATGAATAGAGTGGGTTATGATGTAAATACAAGCAATATGCCGTATGCTGTAAGTTAAGGTTTAATCGTTTAGAGTTTAGTTGTTAGTTTAGGGACGTAGTCCCGATATCTGAATAGATACGGGATGGTAAGCTGTTAATTACTAATCTTCCGAACATGACTAGGCGAAGTCCTATGTGACAATGAGCGGTAGAACTCGCATAATTATCCGACTACTGCAGAGCTTACTTTTGTTGAAGAGCAAGGAGATACTAGCGTAGCAGAGGTAACATACGAGTATAAGGATTAAGTATTCACCGTTGGTTATAACCAACGGTGAATGGAATCACTAAAAGTTATAACCAACGGTGAGTAGGTTGTAAAAAAAAAGACTATCTTTGTAAGAAAAAGATATGTAATTATAGGTTTTTACAAGAAAGGATAAAAAAGCGATTGGGTTCGAGGAAAGCAATTATAATAACGGGACCTCGACAAGTGGGTAAGACTACTATTGTAAGAACGATACTAGGAGGGAAAGGTTATTTGCATTTAGACGGTGATAACCTGAAAGTTAGAACACTTCTTTCAGAGCCTAACAGCGAGGAGATACGAACTATCGTTGGAAAAAATAAGTTTGTTTTTATAGACGAGGCACAACGGATTGAGGGGATAGGTTTGACCATGAAGATTATTATCGATCAGATTTCTGATGTTCAGTTGTTTGCTAGCGGCTCGTCATCATTTGATTTAACCAACAGAGTTACTGAACCTTTAACAGGGCGGAAATGGGAGTATAAGTTATTTCCCATATCGTGGGAGGAATATGAAGATCATCACGGATATTTAGATGCAGATCAACAACTTGAGAATAGGTTGATTTATGGGTTTTATCCAGATGTTTTAAACAATAGGGGAGATGAAGTAGAAGTGCTGAGAAATCTGACAGATAGCTACTTGTATAAAGATATTCTTTCGTATTCGGATATACAAAAGCCGGATGTTTTAGATAAGTTGGTACGTGCATTGGCTCTACAAATGGGGAGTGAGGTGAATTATTCTGAGTTGTCGCAATTGGTGAGTATTGACAAAAATACAGTCATCAAATATATTGATATTTTGCAAAAGGGGTATATAGTTTTCAGACTAGGTAGTTTTAGTCGTAATGTCAGGAACGAAATAAAAAGAGGGAATAAAATTTATTTTTATGACAATGGTATCAGGAATGCAATAATAGGAAACTTCAATCCACTAGGTCTGCGGAATGACAAAGGAGCGTTATGGGAGAATTTTTTGATATCGGAGAGGATTAAGCAGCTATCGTACAAGCAGAGTGTGTCGCGCGCATATTTTTGGCGAACCAAGCAAAAACAGGAAGTTGATTTTGTCGAGGAGAATGCGGAGCAGGTATATGGTTATGAGTTTAAGTGGAGTAATAAGTCTGGCGCAAAATTGCCAAAGACCTTTGTAGATGCGTATAGTGCGGAAAGCAAAGTAATTGATCGCAAGAATTTCAGAGATTTTGTTGTAATAAAATGAAACGAGCGATTACACAAGTTCTCACAAGCGAGAATGCAAGCTGTTAGTTTTTAGTTTAACAGCTAATATCTACTGTCTGTTTTATTTATTCCCTTACGGGGAATATTGGTATCTTCTTGCTTACATCTTTTCTATTAAGCTCTTAGTCCTACGGACAAAACAATTAAACGATTCAACAAGACTGTTCGCTTATAGCCTAAAGCATACGGCTTGTTGCTTGCACATTTAGGCTGAATAGTTACCATAGACAGCTTGACGAGTTAAATAAGCATAAATATCAGTAAATATAGTTTCGGCATAAGGCTGCATGTTTTGGCATTTTATTCTAAGTTTCTGATAATCAGCAATAGTTTTCCATCTTTATTTATTATAATCTCAGATTCAGCATTTTAATATATTGTAGTCGTAGGCAAAGTGTTGTGAGATAAGAATAAAAGCGATACCTTTGTGCCGCTTAATGTAAAAAATATTGATTAATAATTATGCCAACAATTCAACAGTTAGTTAGAAAGGGACGCAAGGTGATGGTAGAGAAGAGCAAGTCTCGCGCCTTGGATGCGTGTCCACAGAGGAGAGGTGTTTGTGTAAGGGTTTACACGACTACACCAAAGAAGCCTAACTCAGCGATGAGGAAGGTAGCAAGGGTAAGACTTACCAACGGCAAGGAGGTTAATGCCTACATTCCGGGTGAGGGACATAACTTGCAGGAACACAGTATTGTATTAGTTCGTGGCGGCAGGGTAAAAGATTTGCCTGGGGTACGTTACCACATTATTCGCGGAGCATTAGATACTGCGGGAGTAGACGGGCGTACACAGCGGCGGTCGAAGTACGGAACGAAGAAGCCAAAGGCTAAATAGCGGAATTAGAGAGAGTTAGAAGTGGTTTGGTTGAGTAAATTCAAGATAGAATTGAAGATAAGCTCGGCAGCCGATTTAAGTAACACTTAGAAAAAGAAAAAATGAGAAAGTCAAAACCAAAGAAGCGAATTATATTGCCTGATCCAAAGTTTGGTGATATTGTAGTAACAAAGTTTGTTAATAACATGATGTTGTCGGGAAAGAAGAGTCTTTCGTACGATATTTTTTACGGAGCATTAGAGATTGTTAGTCAAAAGATGAAAGACAAAGAAGAGCAGCCCTTAGACATCTTCAAGCAAGCTTTGGCAAATGTGACTCCCCAGGTAGAGGTTAAAAGTCGTCGTGTAGGCGGAGCGACCTTCCAAGTTCCGATAGAGCTTAGTCCTGAGAGGAAGCAGTCTGTGAGTATGAAGAATTTGATATTGTATTCACGCAAGCGTTCGGGCAAGTCTATGTCAGACAAGTTGGCAGCGGAGATTCAGGCAGCCTATAATGAGGAGGGAGGAGCATATAAGAAGAAGGAGGAGACTCATAGAATGGCAGAGGCGAACCGTGCATTTGCACACTTTAGGTTTTAATAAATAAATAGGAAGACAATGTCAAGAGACTTAAAACATACACGAAATATAGGCATCATGGCGCACATTGATGCCGGTAAAACGACAACGACAGAGCGGATTTTGTTCTATACTGGTCTTACTCATAGAGTGGGCGAGGTACATGATGGAGCTGCAACCATGGACTGGATGGAGCAAGAGCAAGAGCGCGGTATCACAATAACTTCAGCAGCTACTACAACTTTTTGGAAGTATTTGGGTACTGAGCATAGGGTTAATATAATAGATACACCGGGACACGTAGACTTTACGGTAGAGGTTGAGCGTTCGCTTCGCATATTGGATGGTGCGGTAGCATTGTTTTGTGCGGTAGGCGGAGTAGAGGCACAATCGGAGACAGTATGGAGACAGGCGGAAAAGTATAATGTTCCGAGAATTGGTTTTGTCAATAAGATGGACCGTTCGGGAGCAGATTTCTTCAAAGTGGTAGAAGAGGTAAAGGAAAAGTTAGGAGCTAAACCTGTACCTTTAGTAGTTCCTATTGGAGCAGAAGAGAATTTTGAGGGAGTGGTAGATTTGGTAGCAATGAAGGCTATTCGTTGGACCAATGATAAGGCAGAGATGAACAATTTTGAAGAGATTGAAATTCCTGCAGATTTAAAAGATCAAGTAGAGGAGTGGAGAAACTATCTTATAGAAGCGGCAGCAGAGTCTGACGATGCTTTAATGGAGAAGTTTTTTGAGGATGCTGATTCGATAACGGAGGATGAGTTGAAAGTTGCAGTTCGTAATGCTGTATTGCAAGGGCTTTTTGTACCAATGCTCTGTGGTTCGGCATTTAAGAACAAAGGAGTTCAGTTTTTGTTGGATGCAGTATGTGCTTACTTGCCAAGTCCACTAGACAATCCAGAGGTACATGGAGTAGATCCTCGTGATCCTGAGACAGCCTTAGTAAGACATTCCGATACGTCGGAGCCATTGGCAGGATTGGCATTTAAAATAGCCACTGATCCATTTGTTGGACGTTTGTGTTTTGTAAGGATTTACTCGGGTAGGCTAAATGCAGGTTCTACGGTATTGAATGCAAGGACAGGTAAGAAAGAGCGTATATCACGTCTATATCAGATGCACTCCAACAAGCAAAATCCTGTTGATTATTTGGAGGCAGGAGATATCGGTGCATGTGTAGGATTTAAAGATATAAGAACGGGCGACACGCTTTGCGACGAGAAGAATGCGATTACATTAGAGAGTATGACTTTCCCTGAGCCTGTAATTGGTATCGCAGTTGAGCCAAAGACTCAGAAAGATTTAGATAAACTAGGAGTTGGTCTTTCCAAGTTGGCAGAAGAAGATCCGACTTTCCGGGTAGAGACTGATGAAGACTCAGGGCAGACAGTTATTCGCGGAATGGGCGAGCTTCACTTGGATATTATTATTGACCGTTTAAGACGCGAGTTTAAGGTTGAGTGTAATCAGGGCGCTCCACAAGTAGCCTACAAAGAGGCAATTAGTCAGTCGGTACAGCTTAGAGAGGTATTTAAGAAGCAGACTGGAGGACGAGGTAAATTTGCAGATATTATTGTAAGGGTAGAGCCAGCAGACGATGATAAGCCGGGCTTGACCTTTGTAAATGAGATAAAGGGAGGTAATATACCTCGTGAATATATTCCATCTGTAGAGAAAGGGTTTAAGGAAGCGATGTCCAATGGTCCATTGGCAGGATTTGAGATAGACAGTTTGAAAGTAACACTTATTGACGGTTCTTTCCACCCAGTAGACTCTGATCAGTTATCGTTTGAGATTTGTGCACGCCAAGCCTTTAAGAGTGCGGCATCGCAAGCTGGTCCTAAGCTGATGGAGCCGATAATGAAATTGGAAGTTACAACGCCTGAGGAGAGTATGGGTGATATAATTGCAGATTTGAACCGTCGCAGGGGTCAGGTTGAGGGCATGGAGTCGAAAGGTACAGCGCGGGTTGTGTCAGCTAAGGTTCCATTGTCGGAGCAGTTTGGCTATGTAACTGTATTACGGACGCTTTCGTCGGGAAGGGCTAATTCCTCGATGGAGTTTAACCACTACGAGGAAGTACCTAAGCAGATAGCACTTAAGGTATTGGAGGAAGCAGAAGGAAGAGTAGATTTATTAAAATAAACGTTTATATAAATTTGGTATGGCCCAAAAAATTAGAATTAAGCTGAAATCGTACGATCACAACTTGGTAGACAAGTCGGCTGAGAAGATTGTAAAGACAGTAAAGGCTTCTGGGGCGGTTGTAAGTGGACCAATTCCGCTACCAACGCACAAGAAGATTTTCACTGTTTTGCGTTCGACTTTCGTGAATAAGAAATCACGAGAGCAATTTGAGTTGGCATCTTACAAGCGCTTGATCGACATTCACAGCTCAACAGCAAAAACCGTCGAGGCTCTAATGAAACTAGAGTTACCTAGTGGCGTCGAAGTAGAAATTAAAGTGTGATAATCGAACATTAAAGAAAGAAATGGAAGGAATTATCGGAAAAAAAATCGGAATGACATCCGTATTCAGTGTTGAGGGGAAGAATATCCCATGCACTGTGATTCAAGCCGGGCCTTGTGTTGTTACGCAGGTAAAGACAGAGGCAACCGATGGGTACAATGCTATCCAGATGGGTTATGGTGAGAAGAACCCTAAGAACGCTACCAAATCTGAAGTGGGACACTTCAAAAAAGCGTCGAGTGGACCTCTCAAGGAGGTTGTAGAGTTTAGAGACTGGGAGGGAGAGCTTCCTGCATTAGGTTCTAATGTAGGAGTGGATCTATTTCAGGAGAATGAGTTTGTTATGGTAACAGGCACCTCAAAAGGAAAGGGTTTTCAGGGCGTAGTAAAGCGTCATGGTTTTGGCGGAGTAGGACAGCAGACACATGGTCAGCACAATCGTCTACGCGCTCCTGGTTCTGTAGGTGCATCGTCGTATCCGTCGCGAGTATTCAAGGGAATGCGCATGGCTGGACAGATGGGTAACAAGCAGGTTATGGTAGAGAATCTTCAAGTGATAAAGGTTATTCCTGAGAGCAACTTGATAGTTGTAAAGGGGTCTATACCTGGACACAAAGGTTCAACAATAGTAATAACTAAGTTCTTAGAGTAATAATGGAAGTAAAAGTATTAGACAAAGCAGGTAAGGAGACAGGCAAGAGCGTCACTTTAAATGATGCGGTATTTGCGATAACTCCTAATGACCATGCTATATATTTAGACACGAAGCAGTATTTGGCGAATGGACGTCAGGGCACCTCGAAGTCTAAGGAGCGTGGGGAGATTTCTGGCAGTACTAGGAAGTTAAAACGTCAGAAAGGTACAGGCGGAGCAAGAGCGGGCAGTATAAAGTCGCCATTGTTTAGAGGAGGAGGTAGAATATTCGGACCACGTCCGAGAAACTACGGTTTTAAGCTAAACAAGAAGGTTAAGCAATTAGCACGTCGTTCGGCCTTGACTTACAAAGCAGGAAGCCAAAGTATTTTGGTAGTAGAGGATTTCAATTTAGAAGCACCCAAGACAAAGGAGATTGTGAGTTTTCAAAAGAATTTGAATATATCTGATGTAAAGACACTCATAGTATTACCATCAGATAATAAGCAGATTTATTTGTCGGCACGAAATCTACCTAATGTACAGACTATTGTAGCATCTAATCTGAACACTTATCAAATTCTAAATGCGAAGTCTCTTATTTTTTTTGAGAGCAGTTTAGAAATTGTAGAGAAACATCTTACGAAATAACGGAAATTGATATGAAGAGTTTTGAAGTATTAGTAAAACCGGTAATCACAGAGAAGTCGTCACGTCTTACAGACAAGGAGAACAAGGTGACTTTTATAGTGAATAAGAACGCTACGAAAGCAGATATCAAGCAAGCCGTTGAGGAGGTTTACAAGGTTTCGGTAGTTGCAGTGAACACGATGATATATCCTGGCAAGCAGAAGGTAAGATATACCAAAGCTGGGGTATTGAGTGGTAAGACAAAGTCTTTCAAGAAGGCAATCGTCAGCTTGAGTGAGTCAGATACAATTGATTTTTTCCAAAATATTTAAGAAATGGCGGTTAGAAAATTAAAACCCACAACACCGGGTCAAAGACATAAGATAATCGGGCAGTTTGACACTATCACCAAGTCAAGTCCGGAGAAGTCACTATTGGCACCAATAAAGAAAACTGGGGGTCGTAACAACCAGGGTCGCATGACAATGCGTTACATTGGGGGCGGTCACAAGCGTAAATATCGTATTATAGATTTTAAGCGAGATAAAGACGGCATACCAGCGAAGGTTGATTCGATTCAGTACGATCCGAATCGTTCGGCGCGTATAGCTCTTCTTTTTTATGCTGATGGTGAGAAAAGATATATCCTTGCACCACAAGGATTAGAGGTAGGCACTACGCTTATGTCGGGGGCAGATGCCGCTCCTGAGGTAGGTAATTCCCTTCCTTTGTCGAACATTCCTTTGGGAACACTAGTACACAATGTAGAGTTGCAACCTGCACGGGGAGCATCGATGGTTAGGAGTGCTGGTACATTTGCACAATTGTTATCTCGAGAAGGTAAGTATGCCAATTTGAAGTTACCTTCGGGTGAGGTTCGTATGGTATTGGTAAGGTGTAAAGCTACTATAGGCGTGGTAGGCAACTCAGAGCACAATTTGGAGCGTTCGGGTAAAGCTGGTCGTTCGCGTTGGTTGGGTCGTCGTCCACGAGTAAGAGGGGTAGTAATGAACCCCGTAGATCACCCCATGGGAGGTGGAGAAGGTCGTCAATCTGGAGGCCATCCACGTTCGCGCAAAGGGCTATTGGCGAAGGGTTATAAGACTCGTTCGACCAAGAAGCAATCTAGTAAGTATATTGTAGAAAGACGTAAAAAGTAAAGGAGAATAGATTATGAGTCGTTCAATAAAAAAAGGACCATACATAGATTTTAAGCTTGACAAAAAGGTTCAGGCGATGATTGAGTCTGGCAGGAAGGGAGTCATAAAGACATGGGCAAGAAACTCCATGATCTCCTTTGATTTTGTGGGTCAGACAATAGCAGTACATAACGGAAACAAGTTTATCCCTGTTTATATTACGGAGAATATGGTAGGGCATAGGCTAGGTGAATTTGCTCCTACACGGACGTTCCGCGGACACTCGGGCAATCGTAAATAGAGGGATTAATCTTATTAAAAAGCAAGTAAGAAATGACAAGAAGGAAACATATTAGAGCCCAAGAGAGAAAAGAGGCAAAGCAGACACAGTACTTTGCAGTCTTGCGCAATTGTCCGACGTCTCCTAGAAAAATGCGATTGGTAGCAGATATGATACGAGGAGTAGAAGTAAATAGAGCTGCGGATATGTTGAAGTTTTCATCCAAAGAAGCGGCAGGCAGAATGCGCACCTTGTTGATGTCGGCAATTCATAACTGGGAGTACAAGAACAGTGAAAGCGGTGAGCGTCTTGAGGACGTGGAGCTGATAGTAAAGAGTGTAACTGTAGATTCGGGTAGAATGCTAAAGAGGTTGCGTCCGGCACCACAAGGCAGAGCACATAGGATACGCAAGCGCTCAAATCATGTAACCATCTACGTAGATAAGAAGGATTCGGTAGATGGGTCAGCAATTTTAACGGAAGAAAATCAATAATACATGGGACAAAAAGTTAATCCAATAGCAAATAGGTTAGGGTTCATCAAAGGATGGGATTCTAATTGGTATGGCGGTAGAAACTACGGAGATAAGCTGGTAGAAGACACGAAGATACGGGACTATATCAACGTAAGGTTGTCAAAGGCAAGTGTATCTCGTGTAATTATCGAGCGCACCTTGAAGGTAGTTACTATTACTGTACATACAGCACGTCCTGGTATTATTATAGGCAAAGGCGGTCAGGAGGTAGACAAGCTGAAAGAAGAGCTAAAGAAACTGACTGGTAGAGAGATCCAGATTAACATATTTGAGATTAAGCGACCGGAGTTGGATGCCAAGATAGTTGCGACCAACATTGCACGTCAGATTGAAGGTAAGATGCCCTACCGGAGAGCGACGAAGATGGCGATAGCTTCGACCATGCGAATGGGAGCTGAAGGTATCAAAGTTTTGGTATCAGGCAGACTTAACGGCGCAGAGATGGCACGTTCGGAGATGTACAAAGATGGGAGGACACCGTTGCACACCTTGCGAGCGGACATTGATTATGCCCTTGTAGAAGCTTTAACGAAGACAGGATTAATCGGTGTTAAGGTATGGATATGTAAAGGACAGGTTTATGGTAAACGAGACTTGTCATTAAATCTTGAAGCCTCAAAGCCCGGACGCGGTCAAGCAGGAGGCGGCAAGCGCAAACCGAGAAGAAAGTAGAATCTAAAAAGAGCAACAAATGTTACAACCAAAGAAAACCAAGTTTAGAAGGGTTCAGAAGGGTCGCATGAAAGGTATAGCTCAGCGAGGCAGCGAGTTGGCTTTCGGTTCTTTCGGGATAAAATCCATGGGAACTCATTGGCTAACGGGGCGACAATTGGAGGCTGCTCGTGTTGCCACAACGCGTTATATGCAACGTCAGGGGCAATTATGGATTCGCGTATTTCCCGACAAGCCCATCACCAAGAAACCTGCGGAGGTTCGTATGGGTAAAGGAAAGGGAGCACCCGAAGCATTTGTGGCGCCGGTAACGCCTGGAAGAATAATAATAGAGATCGACGGGGTACCGTTTGATGTAGCAAAGGAGGCATTGAGATTGGGAGCACAGAAGTTACCGATTACGACCAAATTTGTAGTACGCCGTGATTATGTAGAAACTTCAAGTAAAGCGTGATGAAAACTTCAGAAATAAATCAAATGAATATTGCCGAGATAAAGGAGGCGATAGAGAACAATCAGAATGACATGATGCACATGAGGTTAAACCATGCAGTGAACCCGGTACTTGATGTGTCAAAATTCAAGAAGGTAAGAAAGGACATTGCCCGCTTGAAGACTATACTTCATTCAAAAGAACAAGAGTCAAAATCAAATTAAGGTTTAAGCAATGGACAGAAACCTCAGAAAAGAGCGAACAGGTGTAGTAATGAGTGTTAAGATGGATAAGACCATCGTAGTAGCACAGAAGTACAAGAAGAAGCACCCAATTTACGGCAAGTTCGTAAATAAAACGACAAAGTTTTACGCTCACGACGCAGCAAACGAGTGTGGAGTAGGTGATACTGTACGTATCATGGAAACACGACCCATAAGTAAGAATAAGCGCTGGAGATTAGTAGAAATTTTAGAAAGAGCTAAGTAATATGATACAACAAGAGTCAAGATGTTCGGTAGCCGACAACAGCGGAGCGAAGGAAGTTCTATGCATCCGCGTGTTGGGAGGGACAAAAAAGCGTTATGCATCACTAGGCGACGAGGTCGTTGTATCGGTGAAAAGTGTAGTTCCTAGTTCAAGTATGAAGAAGGGGACAGTATCCAGAGCGATAGTAGTTCGTACGAAGAAAGAAGTTCGTCGTCCTGACGGTTCATACATCCGTTTTGACGAGAACTCTGTAGTATTGTTAAACAATGCGGGCGAAATGAGAGGCACACGTATTTTTGGGCCTGTAGCCAGAGAGCTACGGGAGAAGAATATGAAAGTGGTATCATTAGCACCGGAGGTACTCTAAAAAGAAGATTGAAATGCAGAGAAAATTTCATATTAAGAAAGGCGACATGGTATTAGTTCTTGCTGGCGAGGATAAAGGCAAGAAGGGACGTGTACTGGAGGTGCAGCGTTCGAAAGAGCGTGCCATCGTGGAAGGTATCAATATCATAAAGAAGCACACGAAGCCAAGTCAGGAATTACCTGAAGGAGGAATAATAGAAAAGGAAGCACCTGTTCACATCTCCAATTTGATGTATTTTGATTCTAAGTCGAATTCAGGCACACGAATTGGAAGGCGCGAGGGTAAGGATGGCAAACTAGTACGTTATTCAAAAAAATCAGGGGAGGACATTAAATGATGACTTACATTCCGACATTAAAAAAGAAGTATAAGGAGGATATAGTTCCGAAGATACAGAAGGAGTTTGGTTATAAGAGTATCATGCAAGTTCCAAAACTTGAGAAGATAGTACTTAACCAAGGCTTGGGAGCAGCAGTAGCAGATAAGAAGCTAATAGAAGTTGCGACCAACGAGATGACAGCTATAGCAGGTCAGCAAGCGGTACAGACTTTATCGAAGAAGGATATTTCGAATTTTAAAGTTCGAAAGAAGATGCCTATTGGAGTTCGAGTTACTTTACGTCGCGAGCGGATGTATGAGTTTTTGGAGAGATTGATAAGTGTGTCACTACCACGAGTTAGGGACTTTCAAGGCATTGAGTCAAAGCTTGATGGCATGGGTAACTATACTTTAGGCATTGAGGAGCAGATTATATTTCCTGAGATTAACATTGACCAGGTTAGTAGAATTAGTGGTATGAATATCACTTTTGTAACGAGTGCCAAGACCGATGAAGAAGCACATGCATTGTTGCGAGAGTTTGGTCTTCCATTTAAAAATTCAAAAAAGTAAGCGATGGCTAAAGAATCAATGAAAGCACGGGAAGTGAAGCGTGCGAAATTAGTAGCAAAATATGCTGAGAAAAGGGCAAAGCTAAAGGCAGAGGGAGATTACGTAGGATTGAGCAAGTTGCCAAAGAATTCTTCGCCGGTGAGATTGCACAATCGTTGCAAGCTGACAGGTCGCCCTAAGGGGTATATGCGTCAGTTTGGCATTAGCCGTATTAATTTTCGTGAAATGGCTTCATCGGGTTTAATACCTGGGGTAAAGAAAGCTAGTTGGTAAACATTAAAAATTAGAGAAAAATGACTGATCCTATAGCAGATTTTTTGACAAGAATTAGAAACGGTATCATGGCTAATCACAGAGTGGTAAATATACCGGCATCTAATGTTAAGAAGGAGATCACGAAAATCTTGAAAGAGAAAGGATATATCTTGAACTACAAGTTTGAGGATGAAGTTAATTATCAGGGCAATATCAAGATAGCTTTGAAATATCATCCACAATCGGGAGTTCCTGCCATTCGCTCTTTGAAGAGAATAAGTAAGCCAGGGTTGCGCAGATATTGCAACTCAGATAATATCCCTCGAGTACTTAATGGTTTGGGGGTAGCAGTACTCTCTACGTCACACGGCGTAATGACCGATAAGGAGGCACGTCAGCAGGGTGTTGGCGGAGAAATATTGTGTTACGTATATTAAAAATACAAGTAATGTCAAGAATAGGAAAATTACCAATAAGTATACCTTCCGGAGTAAACATCAACGTATCAGACGACAATGTAGTGACGGTAAAAGGACCCAAGGGGGAACTTTCACAGCCTGTCAATTCGGACATTGAAGTTAGTATTGAGGATGGCACTTTGGAGGTAAAGCGCCAATCGGAGCAAAAGCATCACAAGGCTATGCATGGTTTATACAGGTCTTTGATAAACAACATGATAGTAGGTGTAAGTGAGGGCTTCACCAAGAAGTTGGAGTTGGTTGGAGTTGGATACAGAGCAGACTTACAGGGTCAGCTACTTGATTTAGTACTAGGTTATTCACATCACATATGGATTGAGTTACCCAAGGAGATTAAAGCTGAAGTTACCGCAGAGAAAGGTAAGAGCCCGGTTGTTACATTAACTAGCCACGACAAGCAGTTGCTTGGACAGGTAGCTGCGAAGATAAGGAGTTTCCGCAAGCCCGAGCCCTACAAAGGCAAAGGGGTTAAATTTGTGGGTGAGCAGTTACGCAGGAAGGCTGGTAAAGCGAATGTTAAATAATAAATTTTGAGACATGTCTTTAACCAAGCAAAATAAGAGATTAAAAATCAAGAAGCGTATTCGCGGCAGAATATCGGGTACAGCAGAACGTCCGAGGATGTCGGTTTTTAGGAGTAATAAACAAATATCGGTACAGCTGATAGACGATTTGTCTGGCAAGACTTTAGCAAAGGCTTCGTCTTTAGACAAGGATGTTGAGAGTCAAGGCACAAAGATTGAGCAGGCGGCGTCAGTAGGCAAGGCGATTGCAGACAAGGCCAAGTCTGCTGGTATCGACACAGTTGTGTTTGACAGGAATGGCTATTTATATCACGGACGAGTAAAAAGTGTAGCTGAAGCAGCCCGCGAAGGAGGGCTTAAATTTTAAGCATTATGACAGGTACAAAAAATATCAAGTTAGGCGATTCAGAGTTGAAAGATACTCTAGTTGCCATCAATAGGGTAACCAAAGTAACCAAAGGCGGTAGGACATTTAGTTTTTCAGCCATCGTTGTAGTAGGAAACGAGAACGGTGTAGTAGGCTGGGGACTAGGAAAAGCAAGTGAGGTTACGACGGCTATTTCTAAAGGTATTGAATCAGCGAAGAAGAATTTAGTTAAGGTGCCAGTACTAAAAGGTACTATTCCACACGAGGTGGAGGCTAAATTTGGAGGAGCGCGAGTGTTGTTGCGTCCGGCGTCTTCTGGTACGGGAGTAAAGGCTGGTGGTGCGATGCGTGCAGTATTAGAGAGTGTAGGAGTGCACGACATTCTTGCCAAATCTAAGGGTTCGTCGAACCCACATAACTTGGTTAAGGCCACAATAGCTGCACTTGAACAATTGCGAGATGCTTATACGGTTGCAGAACATCGCGGAGTTTCATTAGATAAAGTGTTTAACGGATAAAATTGATTGCAATGAGTAACTTGAAAGTAACACAAGTAAAAAGTTCAATAGGAGCCACCCTGCGTCAGAAGCGTACATTGGAGGCTTTAGGATTGAAAGGCATCAATCATACGGTTGAGCACAAAAACACCCCAGAGATAGTCGGAATGGTGAATAAGTTAACCCACCTTCTGAAAGTTGAGGAAGTTTAATCTAAAAAAAAGATTTAATCATGGATTTAAATAATCTACAACCCGCAAAAGGTTCGACAAAGAAACGTAAGAGAATTGCACGTGGACAAGGCTCTGGCTTTGGAGGAACATCAACAAGAGGTCATAAAGGCGCGAAGTCACGCTCGGGCTATAAGCAAAAGAGAGGCTTTGAAGGGGGACAGATGCCGCTTCAAAGAGTAGTACCAAAATTTGGGTTTAAGAGCTTGAATAAAGTTGTATATAAGCCTATCAATATAGGAGTTTTGCAACAGTTGGCAGAAGAAAAGAAAGTTTCAGACATTGACATTCAAGTACTTACAGATGCAGGATTAGTTTCTAAGAATGATAGAGTAAAGATATTGGGTACGGGAGAATTGAAAGCTAAGCTAAGCGTCAAAGCTCACGCATGTTCGAAATCAGCTCAGGAGAAAATAGAGAAAGCATCTGGAACCATTGAAATAATAAAGCATGAAAAAACTAATTGAGACCATAAAGAACATATTTCAGATACAGGAGTTGCGTGAAAGAATTACTTACACGGTGCTTCTTATTCTGGTTTATCGTTTAGGTTCTTTTGTTACTTTACCTGGTGTCAATCCTCATGATTTAGGGGGCTTGGCAGATCAAGCAAAAGGGGGTATTCTAGGGTTGATAAATGTATTTTCGGGAGGAGCATTTGCTCATGCCTCGGTATTTGGCTTAGGTATAATGCCTTATATTTCAGCGTCTATAGTTGTTCAGTTATTGGGTTTTGCTGTTCCATATTTTCAGCGTTTACAGCGCGATGGCGAGTCGGGACGTAATAAGATAAATCAGATAACACGTTACCTGACGGTAATAATACTAATCATACAAGGTTCTGTATATTTGGGCAATCTTAACAGTATGGTCAACGGCAATATATCAATGTCGTCGAGTTTTATGTTCTACTTTGTAGGCATAGCTTGTTTGACGGCAGGTTCGATGTTTGTGATGTGGCTAGGAGAGAGGATAACTGACAATGGCTTAGGCAATGGTATATCGCTAATCATTATGATTGGTATTATTTCGAAGCTACCGGGAGCATTTATAACCGAATTTGGATCAAGGACGCCTGACGGGTCAGAAGCAGGAGGATTGCTAATAATGTTAGTGGAGGTAGTTATATTGTATGTTGTTTTCATGCTGTCAATACTATTGGTACAGGGGACACGTAGAGTTCCGGTTCAGTATGCCAAGCGGATTGTTGGTAATCGTCAATATGGAGGTGTTCATCAGTATATCCCCTTGAAGGTTAATGCCGCAGGGGTCATGCCTATCATTTTTGCGCAAACGATTATAATGATACCCTCGTTGTTCCTCAATAATATTTCGGGTTCTGATTCCATGAGTGGTTGGAAACTTGCGTTGATGAGTCCATGGGGTTTGTGGCATAATATATTATTGTTCCTTATGGTAGTCTTTTTCACTTATTTCTATACGGCTATAGCAGTAAATCCGACACAGATGGCAGAAGATTTGAAGAAGAATGGAGGTTTCATTCCTGGAGTAAAACCTGGCAAGGCAACGTCAGAATTTTTAGATACTATTTTGTCAAGAATAACGCTTCCTGGCTCTATTTTTTTGGGTATCGTTACGATACTTCCTACTTTAGCCTATAACATGGGTGTAGATCAGAGTTTTGCATATTTTTTTGGAGGCACCTCACTGTTGATTTTGGTAGGAGTAGTATTGGACACCTTACAGCAAATAGAGAGTTATTTATTGATGCGTCATTATGACGGATTGATGAAAAATGGACGAATCAAGGGTCGTACAGGTGGAGTTAGTGGAAGTATGTATTAAAAATAAAGATTAGTATTTATGGCAAAACAATCCTCGATAGAGCAAGACGGTACAATCATTGAAGCATTGTCAAATGCGATGTTTCGAGTGGAGTTGCAAAACGGACATACCATCACTGCCCATATATCTGGCAAGATGCGTATGCATTATATCCGCATACTCCCTGGCGACCGTGTTAAGGTAGAAATGTCACCATACGATCTTACAAAAGGACGAATAACATTTAGATATAAATAATTAATAATAACCCAGATTTTATATGATGCGAGCTAGGGTGTGTTATATCACTCGGCGAGGAACATATGCCAAACACAAATTACATATGAAAGTAAAAGTATCAATTAAGAAAAGGAGCTCTGACTGCAAGATTGTACGTCGCAAAGGACGTCTCTACGTGATTAACAAGAAGAATCCTAAATTCAAACAACGTCAAAAATAAATTTAGAATATGGCACGTATAGTAGGTGTAGACATACCTGATAACAAGAGGGGAGAGATCGCCTTGACTTATATCTACGGAATAGGTCGCAGCAGAGCAAGAACAATTTTGGCAGAAGCTGGAGTTGATGTAGACACAAAAGTTAAAGATTGGAACGATGATCAATTTGGAGCAATTCGTACTATCATTGGCGACAACTTTAAGGTAGAAGGAGAATTGCGTTCGGAGGTACAATTGAATATCAAGCGTCTTATGGACATTGGATGTTATCGAGGTATCCGTCATCGTATTGGTTTACCGGTAAGAGGACAAGGGACCAAGAATAATGCAAGAACTCGAAAAGGAAGACGTAAAACTGTTGCTAACAAGAAAAAAGCGACTAAATAACACATGATATGGCTAAGAAGACAGGATTATCAAAGAAAAGAGTTGTAAAGGTTGAAGCAGAAGGACAAGTTCATATTTCTTCGTCTTTTAACAACATAATTATTTCAATGACGAACCTCCAAGGAGAGGTCATATCGTGGGCGTCAGCTGGGAAGAAGGGCTTTCGTGGTTCTAAGAAGAATACTCCATATGCGGCCAAATTGGCTGCAGAGGAATGTGCAAAGACGGCATTTGATTTGGGCATGCGTCGAGCAAAAGTATTTGTAAAAGGACCGGGTAACGGAAGAGAGGCTGCCATAAGAGCAGTAGCATCTTTAGGCATTCAAGTGACAGAGATAGTGGACGTAACCCCACTACCACACAATGGATGCAGACCGGCAAAAAGAAGAAGAGTTTAACATTAAAAGAAAGATTGCACAATGGCAAGATATATAGGACCAAAATCGAAGATTGCGAGAAATTTCGGAGAGCCGATATTCGGACCCGATAAAGTTCTTGAAAGAAAAAATTATCCTCCTGGATTTCATGGAGTCAACAGCCGGAGAAGGAAGAAGTCGGAGTATGGGCTTCAGCTTAGAGAGAAGCAGAAAGCCAAATCGACTTATGGAGTGTTGGAGCGTCAGTTTGAGAACATGTTTCACCGAGCGCAAGCGGCAAAAGGAATTACTGGAGAGATACTACTACAAATGCTAGAATGTAGGCTCGACAATGTTGTATTTAGAATGGGTATAGCACCGACACGTGCTGCCGCACGTCAGTTAGTATCCCATAAGCATATAGTTGTTAACGGTCAAGTGGTGAACATAGCTTCTTACTCAGTACGAGAGGGCGATGTAGTTGGAGTTAGAGAGCGTTCTAAGTCTCTGGCAGTTATCGTAGAGGCATTGAAGTCTACGAGTCACACCAAGTATCCGTGGATAGAGTGGGATGCATCTCATCAGGCAGGAAAGTTTTTGAACAGACCCACACGCGAGGAAATTCCGGAGAACATCAAGGAGCAACTAATAGTCGAACTATATTCTAAATAAAAAATAAAAGTATGGCAATATTAGCATTTCAAAAGCCCGACCAGGTCATCATGTTAGATTCTGATGATCGTCGTGGAAAATTTGAGTTTCGTCCATTAGAACCAGGATTTGGTATTACAGTTGGAAATGCACTTCGCAGGATACTTTTGTCATCTCTCGAAGGGTATGCCATAACTTCAGTCAAAATTGAAGGTGTAGAACACGAATTTTCAACAATAAAGGGAGTTCGCGAAGATGTTACAGATATCATATTAAATTTGAAGCAAGTACGTTTGGCAAATGTGATAGCCAATTCAGATGAGGAGAGTGTCAGTCTCAGTATTTCGGGTAAGGAGTCATTTACTGCTGCCGATATAGAGGCAGCAATGTCCAATTTTAGGGTACTGAATCCTGAGTTATTGATATGTACCTTGGAAAAGGAAGTAACATTAAATGTAACATTGACCATCAACAAAGGTCGAGGTTATGTTCCATCGACGGAGCATGAAATAGCAGACGAAGACGTTGAAGTTATATCGATTGATTCTATTTACACTCCCATAAAGAATGTAAAATATACCGTTGAGAATTATCGTGTAGAGCAAAAGACGGACTACGAGAAGCTTTTGATAGAGATTGACACCGACGGTTCAATAAACCCGAAAGATGCTCTGAAAGAGGCAGCAAAGATCTTGATTCATCACTTTATGTTATTCTCTGACGAGAAAATAACACTTGATAATATCGAGGAGCAAAGTTCAGAGGAGTTTGATGAAGAGTTATTGGAGATGCGTCGATTGTTGAAGAAGAAGCTTGTTGACTTTGATTTGTCAGTAAGAGCTCTAAACTGCTTGAAAGCGGCTGAAGTAGTTACCTTAGGAGAGTTAGTGCAGTTTCAAAGAGGCGATTTGTTGAAGTTTAGGAACTTCGGTAAAAAATCGCTCACTGAGCTTGACGAGCTATTAGATAATTTAAAGCTCTCTTTCGGGCTAGATATAAGTAAGTATAAATTAGACAAAGAGTAAGTAACAATGAGACATAATAAGAAGTTTAATCATCTGGGAAGAAAGAGTGCACACCGTAAGGCTATGCTTGCGAATATGGCAACTTCACTGATTATGCACAAGAGAATTGAAACTACAGTAGCTAAGGCTAGAGCCTTGAAAATATATGTAGAGCCTCTTATGACAAAATCCAAGAACGATACAACTCACTCAAGGAGAGTTGTATTTAGCTATCTGCGCGATAAGTATGCCGTTACGGAGCTTTTTAGGGAGATTTCCACAAAGATAGCAGATCGCCCCGGAGGATATACAAGAATTTTGAAACTTGGTAATCGTCAAGGCGACAATGCCGAAATGTGCATAATAGAGTTGGTTGACTATAACGAAAATATGCTTAAAGACGCAGGCAAAGGAGGCGCTAAGAAGACACGTCGCAGAAGAGGTGGCTCTAAGGCTAAAGGGGCTGAGACTACAACGAAAGTAGAAGAAACTGCATCTACTGAGGCTGTAGAAGCTGAAACTGCAACAGAGGAAAAGCCAAAAGCTAAAAAAGCAGCTCCAAAGAAAGCAGAGGAAACAGCAGCTACTGAGGAAAAGCCAAAAGCTAAAGCGGCAGCTCCGAAGAAAGCAGAGAAAGAAGATGCTCCTGCTGAGGAAAAGCCAAAAGCAGAGAAAGCTGCTCCAAAGAAGGCAGAAAAAGAGGATACTCCTGCCGAAGAGAAGCCCAAAGCTGAAAAGGCTGCCCCTGAGAAAGCAGAAAAGAAGGATGAAGAGCCAAAGGCTGACGCATCTAAAGGCGATAGCGAAAAGTAGTAGTACTTACGCTATTCAAACAATACTAGAGCACTGTCATTTTGATGGTGCTTTTTTTATATCTTTTATTAGGCATTCAGGTGACACTTTGACACTATATAGGCTAGTGGCATAGCATTTGAACAAACAAGCATAGAAAATCAAAAAATAATCAATATGCAAAAAGGACAAATAGGGGTAGCCAGCGAAAACTTGTTTCCCATTATCAAGAAGTTTCTTTACTCGGAGCACGATATTTTTCTTCGTGAGATAGTGTCGAATGCCGTAGATGCCACGCAGAAGTTGGTAACATTGAGCAAGAGGGGAGAAGCGAAAGATGTAGACCTAGACAATTTGAAAGTTAGTGTATCTTTCGACAAAAAGAAAAAAACTATCACTGTTTCCGATATGGGAATAGGTATGAGTGCCGAAGAGATTGAGAAGTACATTAATCAGATAGCTTTTTCGGGGGCTAACGATTTTCTTGATAAGTATAAGGATGATGCTCACGCCATTATCGGTCATTTTGGGCTAGGTTTTTATTCGTCGTTTATGGTGTCAGACAAGGTGGAGATATACACGAAGTCGCATCGAGAGGGCTCGCAGGCGGTGAAGTGGGAGTGTGATGGAAGTCCCGAGTACACTATCGAGAATATCGAAAAAGACTCGGTGGGTACAGACATTGTTATGTATCTTAATTCGGAGTCAGAAGAGTTTCTTGATGAGAGTAAGATTTCAGACATTTTGTCTCGTTACTGCCGTTTTTTGCCAATCCCAATAGCTTTTGGCAAGAAAAAGGAGTGGAAAGACGGTAAAGAAGTTGAGACCGAAGAGCTTAATCAAATCAACGACACAAACCCGGCATGGGTAAGAAAACCTGCCGATCTCAAAGAAGAGGATTACAAAGAATTTTACAACAAGCTGTATCCTTATTCGGAGGAGCCATTGTTTAATATCCACCTGAATGTAGACTATCCCTTTAATCTTACGGGTATTTTGTATTTCCCCAAGCTGAAAAATAATGTGGAAGTTCAGCGCAATAAGATACAACTATATTGTAATCAGGTATTTGTTACTGATTCTGTGGAGGGTATTGTTCCTGAGTTCTTAACATTATTACATGGGGTGATAGACTCACCAGACATTCCTCTAAACGTGTCTCGTTCTTATCTTCAAGGCGATGCTAATGTCAAGAAGATTTCGGGTCATATCACTAAAAAAGTTGCCGACCGACTGTTTGATATTTTCAAGGAAGACAGAAGTAAGTTTGAAGAGCGATGGGACGATTTGAAAATATTTATCGAATATGGAATGCTCTCTGATGAAAAGTTTAACGAGAGAGCAAAGAAATTTTTCTTATATCACAATATTGACGACAAATATTTCACCACAGAGGAATACAAAACACTGATAGAAACAGAGCAGACCGACAAGGACGGCAATGTGGTTTACTTGTATGCAACCGACAAAGATGCGCAGTATTCGTTTATTCAAGCAGCAAAGAATAAGGGCTATGATGTGTTGCTGATGGATGACATGTTGGCAACTCCGCTCATCAACAAGCTAGAGCAAGAAGACAGCAAGCAACGTTTTGTCAGGGTAGATTCGGATGTTGCTGACAGACTGATTGTGAAGGAAGAAGCAAAAGATGAGATGTCTTATGAGGAGAAGAATGCTATTACTCCTATTTTTCAAGGAGTTTGTCCCAAAGAAGTAGGTAATTTTATTATTGATATTAAAGCTATGGGCGAGACCGAACTTCCCGTAGTTGTTACCAACAACGAGTTTATGCGCAGGATGAAGGATATGAGCCAGTTTCAGGGAGGTGGTATGAATTTCTACGGCGCGATGGGAGATTCTTATAATTTGGTTGTAAACTCGTCGCATCCTTTGGTTAAGAAGATTTTCACCAAGCGAGATGAGACAATCGGTGCCGAAATAGAAACTTTGAGTACCAATATACAAACCCTTAAGGACGAGATTTCGGTATTGGAGAAAGCCAAAGGCGACAAAAAGCCTGAGGACATACCGGCAGAGGAGAAAGCCAAGATGGAAGAACTGAACGAGCAGCTCAGAGGCGATGAGCAGAGTATGCGTACAAAGCTAGAGACTTTTGGAGCAGAAACACCACTTGCCAAGCAGCTTATCGACCTTGCACTTTTGTCGGGCGGGCTGCTCAAGGGCGAGGCACTCGACCGTTTTGTCAAGCGCAGTGTAGAGCTGATAGAGGACTAGTCAAGGATGTGAGTTTATAAAAAAATCCTCCGAAAATTCGGAGGATTTTTTATATGTTTTTGATGTATGCTCTACGCCGTTTGTGTTGGATATTTTCGTAGTGTTTCCAATGCTGTATTGCCTGATGGTTATCTTCGAGCATGCCTGTTGTCTCTGCTTCGAAGATATTGTAGTCAATCATAGTTTGCTGCAATTCGGCTATTAGTAGTGCAGGTAGTCCGAGTCCCTGCTGGTCGGGTCGCACTGCGGTAAGCAGGATATCCATAGTATCGTTTTTCTTTTGAGCATTTGTCAGATGATAGAATCCGAAAGGGAAGAGCTTACCGTTCGCTTTTTTCATGGCTTTCGACATTGACGGCAGACCGATTATAAATCCAAGCACATCATCGTCTTTGTCGGTGATAACTTTTACAAACTCGGGGTTTATGAATCCGAAATACTTTTCGGCGTAGTAATCCACCAATTCCGGCGATAAGGATGCAAAGCTGTATAATTCGTTGAATGCTTCATTTAGGACGCCAAATATTTTTGTTTTGTATTTAAGCAATTCTTTATTCGATCTGAAACTTAGTACATTGAGACCCTTTCGTTTACAAATAACTTCTTTTACTCTCACAATTTTCGGGTCTACCGGATTAGGCACTGTAAGCCTGAACTCTATCCAGTCTATGTCTTTGTGGAAATTCAACTTTTCAAAGTGTTGTTGATAGTATGGTTTGTGGTAGACCGAAGCGATTGAAGGCAAATGCTCGAAGCCTTCGATAAGCAATCCTTGGTTGTCGAAATTAGTAAATCCCAGAGGTCCGACAATTTGGTTACAGCCTTTTTCCCTCAGCCATTCGATAGCAGTGTTTAGGAGCAGTTCACTTACTTTAAAATCGTCGATAAATTCAATTCTTGAAAAGCGACCTTGATTACAGTTGTGAGCTTTGTTAAAATCTTTATTTATAATTGCCATAATACGTCCAACAACTTTGCCTTTGGATATTGCCATCCAACATATGAAATTGCAAAATTTACTTAATATATTATCCTCTAGTTTTAGGGCGTTTAGCTCATCGCTTTTAAGAGGAGGAATCCAGTTTTCGTCGTTTTTATACAGCTTAAACTGAAAATTGACAAAGTCCTTTAGTTGTTTTTTATTTGTTACTTCAACAATCGAGAGTTCCATTATATGTATTTAAATTATAAGTGTAAAATTATCCATATCGTCCAAGGTGGGAAAATCTACTCTAAAGTTAGTAATTTTTTCTTTATCTATGCAATGGCTTATCACAGAGACTTCAGCATCAGTCTGTTTTTCAATTTCCCCCCTATGATTTATAAATGCAGATTGACCATTGTATTCAACTTTCGGGTCGCATCCTGTTCTGTTTGTCGCAATTACATAGCATTGGTTTTCGATGGCACGCGCTTTCAGCAGAGTTTGCCAGACCTGTATTCTCGATTTTGGCCAAGAGGCAATGTTAATAAGAATGTCATAATCATCTGTATTTCTGAGCCATACTGGAAATCTGATGTCGTAGCAAATTGAAGGTAGTATTTTGAAGTCCTTTATGGTAACTATTTTTCTCTCTGAGCCGCAAGTGTATGTAGAGTTTTCTCCACCAATACCGAAAAGATGTCTTTTGTCGTAAAACTGAATGTCTCCATTTGGAAAAACAAAGAGCATCCTATTGAGAATTTTATTGTCATTTCTAATTGGAGTAGAGCCACAGATGACGGACTTATAAATATTTGCCCATCGTTTAAGTGTTTGTACGGTTTTGTCCTGCATGCTCTCAGCAATGTCTGCATTCATTGAAAAGCCTGTTGCAAACATTTCGGGCAGGACGATTAAATCGGAATCCTCAGGTAGTAGATTTTCAATATCCACAAGATTTGCAGCGGTTTGTTCCCAATCGGGATTATTTTGAATGATTGACACTTTAAGCATAATGAGTGTTTTAGTCGAAAGTGTATTTATCTGGATACTTACCCGTAGCACCTTCTTTTTTATACCATGCTTTTATGTTCTTAATATCCTCGTTTACATCGTCGGTAAGTTCAAATATATCCTTTATATGGACAATTTTGTTAGTATAGTCGAGATATCCTAACCTCAGTGTAGCACCAGTTTTTTTTGCAATATAATGAAATCCTGTTTTCCATTTTGATGTTTTCTTGCGAGTTCCTTCGGGCGTTATAAAGAGGTGTACTTTTTTGTTTGTTTCAAATATTCTGATGGTTTCTTTTATAGCGGAAGTTCCTTTTCCCTGATTTACGGGGATAGCTCCCATTTTTTTCAATATCCACCCCAGTGGCCAAAAGAAGAACTCTTTTTTTATGAGGACATTAGGCATTCCACCTTCGGCGACGTAGTGAATCCATCCCCAGACGAAATCCATTATACTGGTATGAGGGAATGCGAGGAGTATAGATTTGTCATGTGTGGATACTGGGCCATCACTTTTCCACCCAAACAAGTTCATTATAAATCTACAAAATTTCTGCATAATAAGTGCTTTCTACTTTTCGCAAAGATAGCTCTTTTCTGCAAAATAAAAGCACATTGCAACAGTCAATGATGATTTTCACAATGTTGTAAGTGTCAGCATGTATGTTGTCAGGCTCTTATATAGCTCTGTCTAGTTTTATATTAAACAACTTCGCCTCTATTTTTTTCTGATCATCAACCATCAATCGTACTTTTACGGTGTGTATTAAGTTAATATTCGAAGGCATGTTTTCGGCATTAAACGAAATACAAGTTATTCGAGTTTCATTGGCGGGTACTTTTTCACCAACTAGGCTTCTATTGGTAATTTTCGATTTTAGTATATGCCCAAATCTTACGGAGTCGATTTTTCCTGTTATTGTTTTACCGTCTAGGCACACTATGGAGTGGTCAACGCCGTCAATTTTGATAGTTCTGACACTATCGCTCACATTGTTTATGGCAAGATATGCATTAATGCTTTTCTGTTTTTTTTCAAGCATAATACACTCAACGTCAATGTTGTCGACATTTACATTTTGAGGACCTGTGGGGTAGTAGTAGGAGCTGCTTTTACAAGATGCCAACAGTTTTGGGTCTTCTTTGATTTGATTAACTCTACTTACGGCAGCATCGAGATATTCTTTTTTCTTTCCTTTTCCCAGTTTTGTGGCAGCATCATGCCAAGAGCCATCGGAGTAGTATTCCCTATTGGCAATTTTTAGGGTAAAAGCATTGCCTCTGTATATTGCAATGAAATTAGCTTTGTTCAAAATAACGGCAGATTTCCACGTGAATTTCTCGGTTATCATAATTTGGTTTTCAAGGCTAAAGCTTTTTATGGGGTATCCTTTTTCGTTGAAATATCTTTCAATCATCGGCCATAAATCTTCCCTTGCTATTCCGGTAATAATTATTTCATCATTCATGTTCTTGTCTTTACTCTGAGCGAATAAATCCAAGCTTGTTGTCATAGAAAATGTCATGCACAAAAATGCTATCAAACCAAACCTGCCATTAATCTTGTTCATATGTTTGCCATTTTAATTGTATTCATCATTATAAATTCCCTTGAGCAGAATCTACCACTTCTATATTATGGAATTTTGCTTCCATCAAAGTTTTTTCATTAACCATCAGTCTTAGTTTTACTGTGTGGGCTTTGCTTGCCTTAGAATGAGCCTCATCAGCGAATAGTACAAAAACATTGCGTTCTTCCCCCTGCTCCATATTCAAATTCACCTTTGTATCAAACTTGACATCCTCACTACTGATATCACCAAACTTTATCTTTTTGATATTTTTAGCTATAACCGTGCCATCATCTAAAAGTATCGAATGATCCCCTCCGTCGATAGCTACACTTTTGTCGTTGCCATTGTTTGTTACAGTGAATGTCGCTACGTAATCACCTCCTGATTTTACTACCGAATTGCACATTACATTGATGTCTCTATTTGTGTATTCGTGAGGTCCATAGGGATATAACTTCGACTTCTTCATGCAAGTTTGCAGTTGTGAATTGTTGTTATATATCTTTATTACGTCATTCATAAAATCATCCAAATACTTTTTTTTCTTCTTTGTGCCTAATGGTGTTGCAGCATTATTCCAACTGTCGTTAGAGTAATATTCTCTGTCGTCTAGTGCTATGGTCAGGGTGTCGTCAATACAAGTGATTTTATATCTTGCTCTATTTATTATGATGAGCGTTTTCCACGAAAAATGCTCTGTATAAAGAGTTTGTTTCTCAAGGTTGAAGTCTTCAATTTTGAGATCTCGACTCTTTAGGCATTGTTCAACCACTGGCCAAATTTCGGCTCTGATAACATCTTTAACTGAGATACTTTCAATCCCCTCATCCTCACCTTCTCCTTCATTATTAGAATATCCACTAAAACTGATGGCAACTAACGCCAACGATGCTGCAATTATACGGTAAATTTGCTTCATTTTAAAATTGTGTTTGTGCGTTTTCTTTGAATTTCTCTCCCCCTTATCCTTACTCCACTTGTTAGAAGTACAAAAATTAAGCCATGATTGTATATTTTTGCTTGAATGTTGATTTTTCTTTCTTTTTACTTAGTTTTGGCGCTTGTATCTTGTTATTGTCTGATTAATAGGGCTATACGTATTTGTATTGTTTTTGTATTTAGCCGTGTTTATAGTGTTTGCAGGCTTGCGTGTATTTACTTTAAATTAATTATTTATGTGAAATTGCGAGCTGAAAGTGGGATATCAACAATCGTTGATAAAATCTCTATTTTTCTATATTCGAGTTTTATTCTAAAAGGCTCTATGCTTGGTGCTTTATTCTCGAAAAATGACTCTATATCATTTCATCTCCATAATCAAAAGACCTCGGAGTCCTTTATTTGGCGTGATTTTCCTGAATAAATTATTTTTCAAAGCTCTATATTTTCTGTATATTTGCATCCGTTTTAAATAGGAAATTTAAAATTATACTCAAAATATGACAAAAAAGTTATTTGAAGAGTTTCCACCCATCACCACAGAAGAGTGGAAAACTAAGATAGTAGCGGATTTGAAGGGGGCAGACTACGACAAGAAACTCGTTTGGAAGACGGACGAGGGTTTTAGTGTGCAACCATTCTACAGAAGTGAAAATGTAGCAGATTTGCTAAAATCTAAGGACCTGCCGGGAAGTTTTCCCTACACGCGCGGTGTAAAAGCAAAAGGAAATGATTGGTTAATCAGGCAAGAAATTAAAGTTGTCGATACCAAAAGTGCTAACCAGAAAGCAAAGTGGATGATTTCCAAGGGAGTTACTTCTCTGGGCTTTAAGATTTGTTGCAAGACGGACTTGTCGACTATTAATCTTGCTGAATTGTTGGACGGCATTGATTTATCGAAGATTGAAATTAACTTTGTAAGATGCAATGTCGACAGCGATTACATTAACTTTGTAAACAGTGTTATCGGGAGTAAGGAGTTGAAAGGAGCGATAGAGTTTGACCCGATTACTCACTTTGCCATGAAAGGTGCATTTAAAGTAGGTGAGACAGAGGCATTTGCAGCTGCAAAGAGTTTGTTGGATACTTTTGGTTCTAAAAGTGGCTTTAGGGCATTGTACGTCAATGCGAAGAAGTACAAAAATGCAGGCTGCACCTCAACACAAGAGCTTGCTTTTGCTTTATCTATTGGGGTAGAATATTTGGATAGACTTACAGAGCAAGGGCTTGATGCCGATGCTATTGCCAAGAATATTAAGTTTAGTTTTGGAGTAGGAGGCAATTACTTTGTTGAGATTGCAAAATTAAGGGCAGCGAGAACATTATGGGCAAAACTCACTAAGGCTTATGGAGTTACAAGTGAGTGTGCAAGTAAAATGAAAACCCACTCCGAAACAATCGAGTACAACAAGACGGTTTACGATTCTTACGTGAATATGCTCAGAACTCAAACCGAGTCGATGAGTGCTGTGTTGGGAGGAACAGATTCTCTTACGGTTCTGCCTTTCGATTCGGTATATGCTCCGCCAAGTGAGTTTTCGGAGAAAGTAGCAAGAAATCAGCAACATCTATTGAGCGAGGAGTCGCATTTTGCTAATGTTGCCGACCCTTCTGCTGGTTCTTACTACATTGAAGAGCTGACGGATAAGCTGGCAGCTTCGGCATGGGAATTATTCCTAGAGATACAGGACAATGGCGGCTTTATAGCATCTCTACGCTCAGGAAGAATTCAAGATGCAATAGAGGAAGTTACTCGCAAGAGAGACTTGCATATAGCACAGCGCAGAGTGAATATACTTGGTGTAAATCAGTTTCCAAACTTCACTGAGGCAGCTTCCGACAAGATAAGTGCAGATATGTTTGAAGTGGGCGGCTGTTGTGGAACAGACCAAGCCGGGGAGATTCGCAAGGTTGTGGCATATAGAGGAGCGATGGAGTTTGAGAAATTGCGTTTTGCCACCGACCAATACTCCAAGAACAACAAGCGTCCTTTGGTTTATATGTTGACTATTGGAAATTTGGCGATGAGAAAGGCGAGAGCACAGTTTGCGTGCAATTTCTTTGCAGCGGCAGGCTTTGCTGTTCAAGATAACAATGGTTTTAACACTGTTGCCGAAGGAGTGGAAGCAGCGAAAGCGGCAGGTGCAAGCATTATCGTACTTTGCAGCTCCGACGATGAGTATGCTCAGTTTGCTCCTGAGGCTCATGCCTTGATTGGCGATAAAGTGTTGGTAGTTGCAGGCGCACCTGCATGTGCGGATGAGCTTAAGTCAAAAGGCATAACTAATTTTATCAATGTCAGAAGTAATGCTCTTGAAGAGCTGAAAGCCTATCAAAAGCAGATTATAAAATAGATATTAGATTGTCAGATTTTTGGACGACAGATCTTCGGACAACAGCCGAACAATAGATTTTGAGATGCAAAATTATCTCCCTCGAATATAGCAGAGGGTATCTGAATATCCGAGAATCCGAATATCTTAAAATAAGAAACAATGAAACCAAATTATAGAGGTATAAATATAAAAGAGACTTCCGTTCAGAGCAATGTTGCTGAGTGGGAGAAAGAGAACGATATTTCCAAGAGTATTGACACTCCTGAGAAAATCGCTCTGAAACAGGCATATACGGCTGCCGATTTGGAGGGCATGGAGCATCTGAATTATGCGGCAGGCTTAGTGCCTTATCTACGAGGACCTTACTCGGCGATGTATGCAATGCGACCATGGACGATACGTCAGTATGCAGGATTTTCGACTGCTGAGGAGTCGAATGCTTTTTATAGGCGTAATCTGGCAGCAGGTCAGAAAGGGCTTTCCGTAGCTTTCGACCTTGCAACTCATCGAGGCTATGACTCCGACCACCCTCGTGTTGTTGGTGATGTAGGGAAAGCAGGTGTGGCA
>JBKEAJ010000035.1:0-4571 GCA_047972135.1 Bacteroidales bacterium
AATGGTCAGTGGTAAAAGTTATTTTCAGAATGTTTCTTATAGAGCTTCACAGCAGCGGGACTGTTCAGGATTCTCACCTGATTCCCTTTTACATCTACTCCCGACCGGAAATAGATGCACCAAAACACGCTCAAAAGTAAAAATATTATTTTGATTTTGTCATTTAATTATCAATTTTGGAAGACAACGAAGAATTAATAGTGAAAATAATAATACATTATATCGCTTTACGCCGTATGTAATACGCTATACGCCAAATACAAAATAGAATAATTAGTAAGTAGCAGTTAGAAATTAGTAATTGAAAATTTGTACGTTAAATAACGTATGGCATACAGCGTATTGCATCATCTGCTGTTCGTTAACCATTAATAATTGAAACAGATGTTAGTCTGATATTCAAAAAACTGAAAATTCTTGAAAAATGAAATCACTACAAATCATTATCATCCTTCTTTCCGTATTTATCGTGAAAGAAGCCCATTCTCAAAGGAAAGAATTTGTCGCCGAAACAAAATCGGAGAACTACTACGAGGAAATCCCCTTTGAATTTGTAAAGAACAAAATCATTGTTCCCGTTGAAATTGAGGGTAAAACATATCGTTTCTTTCTCGACACCGGAGCACCGAATACGATTACTCGCGAAATTGCCGATAGAATAAATGCCAAGCATCTAAAAACTACTATGCTTTTTGATGCAAACGGAAATACTGACAGTACGGATATTGTGTCGGTTGATAACTTAAAATTCGGGAATATTGTGTTTGAGCATATCCCTACAATAGTTTCGGGTGAGCATATGGAGCAGTGGATTGCTTGTCTCGGATTAGATGGCTGTATTGGGAGCAATATGTTACTCAACTCCCAGATTAGTGTAAGCATTCATTATCTGTGATACTTTATATGAGTCTAAAAATTTAAGGTTCTCATCACCAGGCTTCATTTTGTTCAAATCGTTTGTTTTTAACTTATAGTCTAGACTTATTAAATATATGGTATTACCTTTTATTATATGATTGCTGTTACTGAACTCATACCCTACTAGTTGCTTCGTTCTTGAACTTGAAAAAACATTGTCTTACTTAGGGTATAATAGGTTTGGTATTTCCCAATTTCATTGATGCCGGAAATAGATTCTACTTCCTCCAGCCATTCTCCGACCATAGCTATTTCTCCAAGCTTGGCAATATCAGACACATCTTTCACTCCATTTTTTTCCGGATTCCAACTCAGTTTCCGAATGCTAATTTCCACATCAATAGGCAGACTATCAATAACTGCCGTTCTTGACAATACCACTCTTTCCTCACTTCTTTCAGTTACTTTGTAATCAGACTTTGCTTTGAAACTAAATAAGTCATGCTTTACATTTATATCTTGACCAAAAACTGTTGTTGTCAATACTAATGAGATAATTATTACAAGGATTCGTTTTATTACTGTAATGGCTTTAAAACTATTTTTAAATTTGATCTGAAGGGACACCAATGTTTGCCTCTGAAATAAAGTGAAACTAAATAGGTGGTTAGCCAAACTAATATTATCATATCATTTAGCTCTATTTTCTAAAAAAGCTCCCTCCGCAGAGCGAAAGGAGCTTGATATTTCTGTAATAAAATAAGTCTTACAGTTGAGGTCCTGCTTTAACAAGAGTTTTGCCTTCGGCGTTGTCGGTGTATTTCTCAAAGTTCTTGATAAATCTACCTGCAAGGTCTTTGGCTTTTTTCTCCCACTCAGCTTTGTCTGCATAAGTGTCGCGAGGGTCAAGAATATTGTCGTGTACACCAGGAAGTGATGTCGGCACTTCAAGGTTGAACACAGGGATTGTCTTGGTCTGAGCTTTCTCGATAGAACCGTCAAGGATAGCGTCGATAATACCACGAGTATCTTTAATAGAGATACGCTTACCAGTTCCGTTCCATCCTGTATTTACAAGATATGCCTCTGCTCCGTGAGCTTCCATTTTTCTAACTAGCTCCTCACCGTATTTTGTTGGGTGGAGAGTAAGGAAAGCTGCACCAAAACAAGCCGAGAATGTTGGCGTAGGTTCTGTTACTCCACGCTCAGTACCTGCAAGTTTAGCAGTAAATCCCGATAGAAAGTGGTATTTAGTTTGCTCCTTTGTAAGTTTTGAAACCGGAGGAAGTACTCCAAAAGCATCGGCAGAAAGGAAAATAACTTTGTTAGCATGACCCGCTTTAGATACAGGTTTCACAATGTTTTGAATATGATAGATAGGGTAAGAAACACGAGTATTCTCGGTTACTGAGTTGTCGGTGAAGTCAATCTTACCTGAACCATCAACTGTAACATTTTCAAGAAGAGCGTCGCGCTTGATGGCTGCGTAAATATCAGGCTCACTTTCTTTGTCAAGATTGATAGTTTTAGCATAGCATCCACCTTCGAAGTTAAAGATACCTTCGTCGTCCCAACCATGCTCGTCGTCGCCAATTAGCTCACGCTTAGGATCGGTAGAAAGAGTAGTTTTTCCTGTTCCCGAAAGACCAAAGAAAATTGCTACATCGCCGTTCTTACCTTTGTTGGCAGAACAGTGCATAGACGCAATACCTTGAAGTGGAAGAGAGTAGTTCATCATTGCGAACATACCTTTTTTCATCTCACCACCATACCATGTGCCGCCGATAAGCTGCATTTTCTCGGTTAGGTTGAACACTGTATAAACCTCAGAGTTCAATCCGTGTTCCTTAAACTTCTTGTTGGAAGTTTTAGAGGCATTCATAACAACGAAATCAGGTTCGCCGAAACTCTTTAGCTCTTCAGCAGAAGGACGGATAAACATGTTTGTTACGAAATGAGCCTGCCATGCTACTTCCATGATAAAACGAATTTTCATCCGAGTGTTTACGTTAGCACCGCAAAATGCATCAACAACAAACAAACGCTTGCCTGAAAGCTGAGAAACCGTAGTTTCTTTCAAATCTTTCCACACTTCGGGTGTGATAGGTTTGTTATCATTTGGAGAGCCGGGAGTTGTCCACCACATATTTTTCTCTGTGGTAGCGTCCTTCACAATGTACTTATCCTTAGGCGAGCGACCTGTAAATATACCGGTCATAACATTAACTGCACCTAGTTCAGTTACCTGACCCTTCTCAAAACCTTGTAATTCGGGCTTTGTCTCTTCAGTAAACAATTGCTCATAGGAAGGGTTGTGAACAATCTCGCTTGTACCTGAGATACCGTACTTTGATAAATCTAAATTTGCCATAATGATCTAAATATTAAACTTTACTTTTTCTTATTTCTAAAGCTGCAAAAAAACAGCTCACAAATATAAGAAATTGTCCAAAGAAAAAAAACTAAAATCGAGAAGATTTTCATAATTTTCTCGCAGGCTAGATGACTGATAATCAGCGATATAAACTTCGAGATGTAATGCGGGCGACAATAGTAAAGAAATAATAACATTCGGATAACCTTTAAGAAAAGTGCTAAAATTCTTTTGTATGAAAAAAAAAAAGACTTCCTTTGCATAGTATTATTTTGCAGAAGTGCAACTTGTTATTTATTTTAATTTTATAGTAATGTACATTTATGTTTCAAACATTCCTTTCAACGCAAGTAACGAAGATTTGGAAGGCTTGTTCTCCGCTTATGGAGAAGTGAGTTCAGCAAGGATTATTGTTGACAAAGTATCAAGAAGAAGTCGTGGTTTTGGTTTTGTAGAAATCGACAACGATGACGATGCCAAAGCAGCAATCGAAGCTCTAAACGGTAAAGAATTTATGGGTCGTGAGATTGTTGTGAACGAAGCCAGAACCCGTGAGTAATCGAGTAGATAGTTATTGATATAATATATATACGAGATTTACGGAAGAAAGTAAAGCCATCGATTTATTTCGATGGCTTTTATTCTATTCCAAGCCTATCTATTCCAAATTAGAAAATTTCTATCTCCGTAAAAATGCCATCTTGGCAAAATTATTGTACTTTTGTAGACCATGAAGTCCTTGTTGCACAAAATATTATCCCTTTGTATGGCAGTGGTGGTAGTACTTTCCACGCTGTCGTTTGGTGTTGATATGCACTTTTGTGGTGACAGTATGGTGGACTTCTCTCTGTTGGGAAAGGCAGAAGTCTGCGGAATGGAGCAAGAAAAAACTATGGACTCTCATTCTGACTGTTCTAAGATTGAGAAGCAAGATTGTTGTACCAACAAAGTCGTGTTTGTGCAAGGACAGGACACTATTGAAACTACGGTGTCTTTTGAACCTGCTGTAAATCAGCAACTCTTAGTTGCCGTGTTAGCGCATGTTTATTCAAATCTTTTTCTAAATCAAGAACAGGAAAAACCAAACTATCATGAATATCCTCCGCCCTTACTGACATGGGATATTCATAAACTAAACGAAGTATACATAATTTGATTTTTTAGACAATAGACTCGTTTATCCGGCAGAGATTATAAGCTTGTCCGGCTAATTGTGTGTGTTATTTTTTATAGTCTAACTGTTTAATTATCAATTGTTATGCTTAACAAATGTATCAAATTTCTTATTGACAACAAACTCGTTGCCATTCTGCTCCTTTTAATCAGTACTGCTTGGGGA
>JBKEAJ010000036.1:0-2867 GCA_047972135.1 Bacteroidales bacterium
AATCAAGCGTGTACTCTTGTCCGTCTACCGATACCACGCCTGTACTTCCCACGTTTATAATCCCCACCTCGCGGCGGTCGCAGAAATGTTCCGCCTTCAGAGCATCTACGGGTTCTAGTTTCAACTCCTTGCTCGCAGGAACAGCCCCGCCGGTAATAAAACGCTCAATATGCGAATATACCATGTGAATTTTATCGTTTTCCATTAGCTTTTCCACAAGAAACTCCTTACGGATTCTATCTGTATCATAGATTTTTACATCCTCAGGATTGTAAGCCCATCGTTCTTCAAAAATTGTAGTCATTGTATTCTATTTTAGTTATCTGTAATCAATTTGGGACAATATCCCATTTCTTTTGCAGCCGAAATAATCGACAAAGCAATCACAAATATAAAAAAATATTATAAGATACCTAAGCACATGACAAAATTTCAATGCATTGTTCTAAGTACTTCCTGAACTGCCTATTGTTTAGGGCGTAAGCTATCCTAAGAAGCCTGTACCTAAAAAAGCTATATGCTCTTCTTCCATGAGTCTTAATCTATGTTCTCGTGTTTATCTATGCTCGCAAGGTATACGAGCCTTATTCCTATTTGTCGCTGTTTTGAATATTTCAAATAATTTTCTACCCTTGCTTTCAACCTTGATGTTCATGTTCATTTTGTGTGTTTTGTGATTCACAAAATTGTAGAATATCAAGCTTATTTAAAAACGCCAATGTCCTCAATTTCTGAACATTGATTGTTAATTATTTTTTGTCATGTACTAAGATTTTTTCGTCTACATCTTTTCTATTAAGCTCTAAGTCTTACGGACTAAACCTTAAATCTGCATTTTCGGATTAATAGGCTGAAAGCCTTGTGTCTGATAGGGCGAAGCCCTACGAAAAGATAATTCCTAGTATATCAAGCACTGAAAGTGCGATAGCCATTACTCGGATGCCCATTTTTTTTAGATATTTGAATTCTCAGACTGACAGCTTTTTTTAATCATTAATGGTAACATCCCCTATTCATCATCCTGCAATCCGTAAAGTTACGGGGTTGGTGGTGTATCTTTCCCCATGGCGTTGCCATGGGCTGAATTAATTATGGCTTGCAGCCATAAACAGTCCACATCGTAGTTTTGTAGTATCAATCTGTCCATCCTTTCCCGCTCATTGCGAGCGGAGCGTGGCAATCTGTTTCTGTTGCAGGAGATTGCTTCGTCGCCAGCTCCTCGCAATGACGAACTTTTATCGGCTGTTTGCTTATAGCCTAAAGCATACGGCATATAGCATTTTTAAACTTCAAGCAATTAAACAGTTCAACGATTAAACATTGTATTTATACCATTCCCCGCTTTATTCGTTATAGAGCCGTAAATAATTTAGATGCGTTTGCCCTGACAAAACTGCAAAACAGTTTGCAAATTGATAAAGAAATTTTTATTTTTGAGGTCTTTAAACAAAACACAATAATCACGAACGAGTGAAAAGTTTACAAAATGAAAAAAACGAAACAGCTACTAGTAATTATTTCTATCTTATTTGCCGCTTGTACGCCGAAGCAGCAAGAAGTTATCATGCCCGTTCCGTCGACATCGCCGTCGGCAGCACAGCAAAAGCAGATAGACCGTAAGTATGGGATGTTTATACATTTCGGTATCAATACTTTCCACGACATGGAGTGGACAGACGGCAGCAAGGAAGTCTCTACTTATGCACCGACAAACATCGACGCCGATCAATGGATAAAAACTGCAAAAGATGCCGGCATGAAGTATGTGATATTAATAACCAAACATCATGAAGGCTTTTGTCTGTGGGACAGCCCGCTAACAGAGTACGACGTGGCAAATTCCGGCAACACCACCAACGTTGTCGAGGAGGTGGCAAAGGCTTGTAAGAAATACGATATCGGCTTAGGACTATATTATTCGCTGTGGGACAGGCATATAGATGCAGATGTGAAAGACACTGCCAACGATGCAGCGTACAATAAATATATGTTGGCACAATTGGATGAGCTAATGGATATTACCGACAAGTATGTGCCACTAGTAGAATTTTGGTTTGATGGTGGTTGGAAGAAAGAAAACCACCGTTGGCCAGTGTACGACATCTATCAATGTATCAAGAAACGAGAACCCGACTGCCAAGTTGGCATAAATTGGACAATTGGCTTGCCGGGCGATCCCGACCATCATCCTGTACTTCCTAAAGACCAGAAAGAGGGCTATCCCATTCGTTATTTCCCTAGCGATTTCAGACTTGGCGACCCCCACCTACCTATCGAGAATGACCCTAAGCTCTTTACTCATGAGGGGGAGACTTACTATATGCCATGGGAGTCAACGGTTTGTATTAGCAAGCGTTGGTTTTATAACACTAAAGACGAGGAATTTAAAAGCATAGACGAGTTGGAAAGCATGTATAAGAAGTGTACGGCACAAGACAATATTCTGATATTAAACTGCCCACCTAACCGCGAGGGACGTTTGAGAGATAAGGATGTTGAGATACTGATGCAGCTAAAAGAGAGCTTAGGGCTGTAATTATTTAGCCCTCAAGGCATTGACTTTGAGGGCTAAATTCAGGTTCTAATTGACTTTTTTATCCTCAGGGATTTTGAATGTGAAAGGCACTGAATACTTACAGTTTACTGCTTTTCCATCGGTTGTGCCGGGTTTCCATTTTGGCATTTTAGATAGAACTCTCAATGTCTCGGCATCCAATAAAGGGTCTGCGCTTTGAAAAATCTTCGTGTTCCTAATTGTTCCGTCATTCCACACTACAAACTCTGCAACGACACGACCTTCGATATTCTTCTTATGAGCCTCCTCAGGATACTTCAGTTCGCTGCCAATCCACTTCGTCAAAGCTTGA
>JBKEAJ010000037.1:0-8587 GCA_047972135.1 Bacteroidales bacterium
CCCAAAGCATAAAGGAGAGGCGTGCTATGGAGTTGACCTGAGGAATGAGCCTTTGTCTCATAGATTTACTTTGAAATATCTTGTTGACTTTTATAGTAAGAATCCTCAAAAAGATAAATTCTTTACAAGCACAAGCTTCTTCAATAAGCTGGCAGGAGGCGACAAGCTCTTACAACAAATTAAGTCGGGGATGACTGCCGACGAAATTGAAGCATCGTGGAAGCCCGCCCTCGACAAATACAAGATAATGAGAAAGAGGTATTTGCTTTATGCAGATTTTGAGTGAATCCCAAACAAAAAGAGCCGACTCACAACGAGCCGGCTCTTAATATCTTAGCTATGAGCAAAAATACTACTCAGCTTTTTTTGTGCATTCTTTTTTCTCACCCTTAGTGCATTCTTTCTTTTCGCCTTTTGTGCATTCTTTTTTCTCACCTTTTGTGCATTCTTTCTTTTCGCCCTTAGTGCACTCTTTCTTTTCTGGCTCTTGTGTATTTGCAAATACAGGCGCAGATGTTGCCGCTACAAATAATAACGCCATTGATACGGCTGCTAATTTTAGTCCTTTCATTTTACTTTCGTTTTTGAATTAAAAATATAAATATGACACCTCTTTTAGTGTCTTTGCAAATAAACGTAATTTATTCTGATAATGTTGCACCTCAATAGATGAAATTTATACGCTTTCTGTGTAAATTTATCACCATTCTTGGTAATAGTCTTATTATTAGCGTGTTGAAGCAAGGGTGTTTAGCTTGTATGGATATTTTACACCAGAAAATCATAATAAATGATGATGTCGAAATTGTCGGTCGGCTTCTTGCCTCTTCTGAAAAATTATTCCTAAATTTGCTGTGTCTCGTTGGGGGTGTTCTGTTATTGCAGGGCTGAGATTATACCCTTGAAACCTGAAATGTTTAATTACAGCGTAGGGAAACGATAGTTGTATTTGAGTAAAACTGACTGATATACAAGCTGTTTCACCTCCTGTGAGACGGCTTTTTGGGTTTCGCAGATAATTGTAATAAACAAGATGATAGATAAAATGATGATTACTGTAGAAACAATTAGTACGGACTTAGTAGCTGTACGTAAGAAGTCGCCCTTAGTACATAACATTACCAACTTTGTTGTTATGAATAACACTGCCAATGCGCTACTTGCTGTTGGGGCGTCGCCTGTGATGGCGCATGCCGTAGAGGAAGTGCGTGATATGCTTGGCATAGCATCGGCTTTGGTGATTAATATGGGAACTCTGAATCCCGAATGGGTCGAAGGCATGATTGAAGCGGGGAGGGCTGCCGTTGAGAAAAGTGTCCCTGTGATTTTTGATCCTGTCGGTGCAGGGGCAACACCATACAGAAATGAGGTCGCTGCCAAGATTATAAAAGAGTGTAGACCTTGCTTTATACGAGGGAATGCTTCTGAGATTATGGCTCTCGCAAAAGAGACAGTTGTTACCAAAGGAGTTGACAGCTCTGCTTCGAGCAATGCCGCTGTTGAGGCTGCCAAGAAACTTGCTATAGAAACTGGTGCTGTAGTGGTTGTCAGTGGGGCAGAGGATTATATTACCGATGGTGTGGAAGTGCTGTCTGTTGTCAATGGTTCTGAAATGATGGCTAGAGTTACGGGGATGGGCTGCACAGCTACCGCAATATTAGCTGCATTTGCAAGCGTAAATCCAAATCGTATATATGCTGCCGCGCATGCTATGGCAGTGATGAGTGTTGCAGGGGAGATAGCAGCAAAGCAGTCATCGGGCAACGGCAGTATGCAGATTAACTTCCTAGACACTCTTTATAACTTGGGTGAAGAGGATGTTAGAAAAACATTTAGAGCATCGTGATGAGGTCTTTTGATTTGAGCCTGTATCTGGTTACTGACCGCAGTCTGTCCTTAGGTAGACCATTGGAGTTTATTGTTGCGGAGGCGGTAAAGGGAGGAGTGAGTGCAGTTCAGTTGCGTGAGAAGGCGTGTAGCTCGCGGGAGTTCTACGAGCTTGCTTTGCAATTGAAAACGATACTCTCGCCTCTAGGTGTGCCACTGATTGTCAACGACCGCTTAGACATTGCATTAGCAGTTGATGCAGACGGACTACATGTGGGACAGTCAGATTTGCCATGGCAGACAGCGAGGAAGATGTTGGGAAATCATAAAATACTCGGTTTGTCGGTGGAAACTCTTGCCCAAGTGGAAGTCGCTAATAGCTTTGATGTCGACTATATAGGGGTGTCGCCAGTTTTTGCCACTCCTACCAAAAATGATACATCTGAACCTTTTGGACTTGAGGGCTTGAGGGCTGCTTGCCGTATGAGCCGTTTCCCTGCTGTGGCTATCGGGGGAATTAATAAAAACAATCTTGCTTCGATTATACAATGTGGTGCTGGGGGAGTTGCGGTAGTATCGGCTATTTCCTCTGCGCCAAAACCTGATTGTGCTGCAAAGGAGCTGATGAACATAATTAAAAAACAAAGAAAATATGACATGGAGTGAACAAGCATGGAAATCTTGCGAAAAAATATTTGAGAAAATAATAAAACAGCCATTTATTCAGGAGCTTATGGATGGTAGTCTCCCTCGCGAAAAGTTTCTGTTTTATCAAAATCAGGATGCTTTTTATTTGGCTGAGTATGGGCGAATTTTGGCGGCTATTGCAAGTCGTTTGGATAGTGACGATTGGCGTGACGCTTTCTTGAGCTTCTCAAAAGATACTTTATTGGTTGAGAAAGTCCTGCATCAGTCGTACTTGAAAGATGATTTTAAAAATACCGAACCAAGTCTGTCTAACATGTTGTACACTGGGTACTTATGGAGTCGGTTGGCGGGTGCGTCGCTCAATGAATGTTTGGCAGCGGTATTGCCTTGTTTCTGGGTGTATAAAGAGGTTGGCGACTATATTATTGCAACACGAAAAACAAATGATAATCCCTATCAGGCGTGGATTGATACCTATGGAAGTGAGGATTTTGCGGCGGCTGTGGATAAGGCAATAATGATTTGCGACAGCTATGCGAACGATAGCAGTGAAGAAATGCAAAAGAGAATGACAAAAGCTTTTGAGACAACATTTAAGATGGAATGGCTGTTTTGGCAAAGTGCATACGAAATGGAGCAATGGCGTATTTAGAGTTGAATTATTGTGTATGAGGCTGATAAACAATGAATTATAAAAGAGTGTTAAGTATTGCTGGAAGCGACCCTAGTGGTGGTGCTGGTATTCAAGCCGATGTGAAAACAATGTCGGCTTGCGGGTGTTTTGGGATGAGTGCTATAACTGCTGTCGTTGACGAAAATACGGTGGGAGTTTATGGGGTGCATCCCATCCCTCTCGATTTTGTTATTGGACAGATTAAGTCGGTACTTGATGATATTGGTGCGGACGCTATTAAGATTGGTATGCTGCACTCGTCGGAGTTGATATTGGGAATTAAGGAAACACTCGCTCCATATAAAATCAGCAACATTGTGTTAGACCCCGTTATGGTGGCAACTTCGGGCGATAAATTGTTGTTGGATGAGGCTATATCGACCCTGCAAAATGAGTTGATTCCGCTTGCCCGAGTGATTACACCAAATATTCCCGAAGCAGAAATATTGTCGGGACAGAAAATAAACCGTCAGGCAGATCTACCAGAGGTGGTGAAAAAGTTGACGGGGAATAATCGTGTGTCGGTACTACTAAAAGCAGGGCATCTGACAGAAGGAGAGCTGATTGATGTTTTCTACAATGCCGAATTAGATGAGCTTATTGAGCTGAAATCGAGAAGGATAGCAACTCGCAATACGCATGGTACTGGATGCACCTTGTCCTCAGCCTTGGCGTCTTTTCTGGCAAAAGGTTTAGGCTTAAATGATGCCGTTCGTTCTGCCAAAGAGTATATCAACGAGGCAATTATCAAAGGTGCAGATTACCAAATTGGTAAAGGGCATGGTCCTGTTCACCACTTTCACGCTTTCTGGGAATGAGGTGTAGATAAACTTTTATGATAGCAGTTTGTTATGGTATTTTGAAGAGTTGATGTTTTTTATTTTTGAGCATCGGCAATCAATAGATTTTGATATGTACTAAATTAACAGAGTAAAAATAAAAAAAGTAACAATAGGAATAACACTCCTTATTGCATTAATGGTGGTATCCTGCAAACAGTCGAAGAAAAGTGATACATCGGTCGCAACTAGCGAACTGTCAAATGAAGAACTTGCTTCCATAGCACAAGAGGCTTACGTATTCTGCTTCCCCCTAAATTATTATTACCACACGGTATATTCGCAGGTCTTGGATAAATCCAATCCGAAATCTATTGGCAGTTTTGGCAAATACCGCCACGACCCTTTGGCTATACCTGCCGATAAAGAGTACACCATGGCAAATAACGATACGCCTTACAGCTGGGCTTGGGGGGATTTGTGAAGTGAGCCCTGGGTTTTAATACAGCCTCCTGCCGATGGAGACCGCCTTTACACTAGCGTATGGGGCGATTTGTTTGGACATATTATCGCATATCCCGGTTCGGTTACTATCGGACAAAAAGGTGGAACGTATCTGCTGACAACTTCCGATTGGAACGGCGAGATTCCCACAGGCATTGACGAAGTGATAAAGGGGGAAACCACTATTCTCGGAACACTCACACGTACCGCTGTTTTTGGCAAGGAAGATATGGTGAATGTCGATAAAATAAGGGATGGATATAAGCTAATGCCTCTAAGTGCTTATCTGAAAACTGACTCGCCCGCCACTGCTCCTACGATTGATTGGCCTGTTTGGAAAGACGAAAATATGACCAATATCCACTTCTTTGAATTGACTAATTTTTTGATGCAATTCGTTATTCCACATGATATGGACTCGGATGTGTATGCCAAAATGGCAAAAATCGGGGTAGGCAAAGGCCTAAAGTACGACCCCTCGCAATTTACTAAAGAACAGCAAGATGCTATTCTCGCAGGTATAAATGCAGGACACAAACAAATAGTCGATGCTGCCAATAAAGCCACAAGCTCTGTACTATATTAAGGAAATCGGGAGTACATGGGAACTCGCTATTTAGACCTTGCTACGGGCATACAAGGAGGTGGTATTTTTCCAAATACTGCCGACCAAGCATACTATGGACAGTGGACAAAAGACTCGAACGAGGAAGCATTAGACGGTTCAAAGTATAAATATACTTTTACCTTCCCAAAAGGGTAGTTTCCTCCCGTTAAGTTCTTTTGGAGTGTAACGGTCTACGATTTAAAAAATCGCTTGTTGGTGGATAATCCAATCGACCGATATGCTATTGGCGACCGTACAAAAGGACTGAAATACGGAGCCGACGGCTCACTCATTATTTACTTGCAACACGACAATCCTGGAAAAGATAAAGAAAGTAACTGATTGCCTGCTCCTGCAGGTCAGATGAGCATTGCTGCACGGATGTATGGTCCTGAAAAAGCTGTTCTTGATGGCGATTATAAGTTTCCCGGTCACGTTCGTAGTAAATAGACTTACAAATAAAAAGACTCTATAACGAATAATGTAAATACAAGCTATATGCCGTACGCTTTAGGCTATAAGCAAGCAGCCTTGTTGAATTGTTTAATCGTTGAACTGTTTAAGGTTTAATTGTTTAGGGTTTAGAGTTTGAAGTTTAGGGACGTAGTCCCGATATCTTCGTAGCAAGAGGATACATACTTTTAGAAGGATGTGTCATGTACTAATATTATTTATACAAGGTTTTGTTTGCAAAAAAAATAAGTATTGAGTAAATTTACTAGTGTTATTGAGTAAATTCGTTAGTAGTATTGAGTAAATTTTTATCATATGTTTAAACGAGCTCAGTTAGAGTCGATTATGGAGAGAGTTGGAGGGGCAAGGAGCTTTATTCAGGTTGTGCTGGGACCTCGTCAAGTTGGAAAAACCACTATGGTAACTCAGCTTTTATCTCATCTAGCTATTCCCAATTTATATGAATCGGTAGATGCTCTGTTTCTTCAAGGTATTCTGCATGGCTCACATAGGTGTGGGAGTCGGCTCGATTGCAATTGAAAAACTTAGGAGCAAAAGAATTATTCTAATTAGGCTTGTTCTTCCTCTGCATTTCCAAAAAGCTCGGCTATATCGGCAATTTCTTCCGAACGACCCATAATGTAGGCTATGTCGTCGGTTTCCAAAGAGAAATCTGCCGTAGGATGTTCTATCAGCTCCTCATGGCGCAGTACGGCGATAAGTGTAATGCCATAGTTGCGACGTAGATGTAATTCCTTGAGAGAGCGAGTGATAAGTGCAGAATTCTCGTAAACCTTGAAAGACACGATGTTGAGATTTGGAAGCTCACTGAGCAGTTGTAAGGATTTGTTTTCTTTGTAGCCTTCTCGGATAAGTCCGTAGTTATCACCTTTTATTTTTCTGATTATTTTATTTATATCACGCTGTGGTACAAGTTTTTTGCTGAGTACTCGTTCGAACATTGAGACTGCTGTTTCAAATTCTTCGGGAATGACCTGATTTGCACCTATGTTGTAGAGCTCCTCTATGTCAAATACATATTTGGTGCGTACTATTATCTCTGCATGATGATTGATATGTCGGATTTTCTCAATGATACTCATCGCTTCTATTCTTCGCCCGATTGATATTACTACTATTGCTGCTGTGTCGACATGTGCTTTCATCAACACCGGCTCATTAATGGCATCGCCGTAGATGGCAACGTCGCCGTCTTTTTGTTGTGCTTGTGCTTTTGCTGGGTCAAAGATGATTGAAATATAGGGCATTTCAACGTGTTTTGCCATGAGTGCCAAGCTCTTAGAACGAGAATCCTTGCCTATGAACACTGCGTGGTTTTGATAATTGGGAACTTCTGCTTCGGGAAGTGGAAATATACCATTCACAACGACTTTAGGTAATGATAGTTTTTTAAGTAAAATATTGGCGAGTCTCGATGAGCCTAACATTAATAAAGGAGTGAGCGACATGCTTATTATTGCAACCGATAGAAATAGTTGATAGTTTTCTGCCGAAATAATATTGAATTTCATCCCAGACTGGGCAAGGATGAATGAAAATTCACCCACCTGACAAAGAGATAGAGCAACCATTACAGTGCCTTTGAATGTATGTCCCAGCAAAAATGCCGTTCCTCCTGCAACAAGGGCTTTTAGTGTCAGCACTGCTACCACTGTCCCAAAAACTAAAAAGGGATTGTCTATTACGTAGTTGATGTTGAGTAACATGCCGATGCTGACGAAAAAGAAACTCGTAAATATGTCCTTGAATGGTATCAGGTTGGAGAACACATTGTGGCTGTACTCAGAATCAGAAATCATCAAGCCTGCCAAAAATGCCCCAAATGCCAATGATATGCCCATGCTGTGAGTCAGCAAAGCAACAGAAAGACAAATGACAAAGGTAGTCATCATAAATAGCTCCTGATTTTTTGTAAAAGCTATCATTTTTAATATACGTGGTATCAGCCATCGGTTTCCCACATATACGAGGCTTACAAGAACTACGGTTTTGCCCAATAGCAGTAAAAGCTCCTGAGAAGGATTGCCCGACTGCCCCGCAAGCATAGGCGTAAAAAGCATCAGTGGGATGAGTATAACATCCTGAAAAATTAGTATTCCTACCACCGTCCTTCCGTAATTGGATGATATGTCAGAGCGTTCTTGCAGTAGCTTTAAAACTACCGCTGTGCTGCTCAGTGCTGTGAGAAAACCAACAAATAATGCAGCGCGCCAATCTACTAGATAATGCCAAGTGAGTAGGAGTGTGATGCCGGCAGTGAGGAGTAGCTGTAAGAAACCTCCCATAAACACCACTTTGCGGATTTTCATCAGATGCTTGATCGAAAATTCCAGGCCAATGGTAAACATAAGCAGGACAACTCCAATTTCTGCCATCAGCTCGATAGAGTGCTGTTCTTTGATAAGACGTAGTGCAAATGGACCTGCAACTACCCCTGTCAGCAGGTAACCGATGATTGTTGGTATCCTAATTTTTGTAAAAATGTAGTTTACAAAAGTAGAAAGTGCAAAAATTACAGCTATGTCGAAAAGCAATCCTAATTCCATGCAAATCCTTTTTGTTTACAAATTGATATATGTCAAATATAGTAAATATAGTTGGGTTTGGTGTAGTACTGTATAAAAAAGTAATTATTTTTTCGTTTTACTTGTTGTTGTAAGTTAATCTTGTAATATTGTCTGAGGTTTTTATTTTTTATGCTTTGCAAATTTGTGACATTGAGGATGTTTTGTGCAAAGCAAGCTTTTAGTTATTTTTGAAACAATCCAACAATCTTCTCAACTTTTTCTGCGTGTGGCAGATTGCCGTCTAGCCAGTTGATGGCGAAGCCCCTTCGCTCCATGCCTCTGAACCATGTCATTTGGCGTTTTGCAAACTGGTGAATAGCGATTTCTAGTTTCTCTTCCATCTCTTGCTTGCTGATTACGCCTGTTACATAGAGAGTTATAAACTTATATTCCAGCCCGTAGTAGATTAGTGTCTCGGGCTTTATTCCTGATTTTAGCAGGCTTTCCACTTCGGTGGTCATGCCTTCCTTAAATCGACGTTGCAGCCGTTCAGTAATTCTCTTACGAC
>JBKEAJ010000038.1:0-30272 GCA_047972135.1 Bacteroidales bacterium
ATCCCCGACCTTTCGCCTAATCACCGTATTAAGGACATTAGCTATAAGCCTACGGAGCATCTTCTTGATTTTGAATTTGATAGAAAGGCGATTTTTGATATCTATTGTGAGGGTCAGAATGGTCATCGCTTTATTGTAGAGATACAGAAGTATTGGCAGGCATTTTTTTAAGGATTGTAGTATTTACTATTCCACCTATCCCATCCGCGAGCAGGCAGAGAGGGGCGAATGGGATTTTAAGCTGGATGCTGTTTACACTGTTGGTATACTTGATTTTCTGATAGATACTGAATACGATAATCCTGAGCCTGTTCACAAAGTAGAGTTGAAGAATGAGCGTAACAAGATATTTTTTGAGAAACTGATGTATATCTATGTTGAGCTTCCCAAGTTTACGAAGCAGGAGCATGAATTGGAGACGATGCGAGATAAGTGGTAGCCAAATTCAATCATGCCGAGATGGAGGCCTATCAGAGCAGTCTTAAAATCTTTAGAAACAACCACAATATTTATAAATCCAACATAGAAAGAGCTATGGAGGACGGCGAGGAGATAGGAATCAAGAAAGGCGAGAAGCTTGGAATTGAAAAAGGCGAGAAGATAGGAATCGAGAAAGGCGAGAAGATTGGAATCGAGAAAGGGAGAGAAGAGGTTAAAGGCGAAGAAAAGAATGAAATCGCACTACGTCTTATTGCAGAAGGTTTGGACAATGACTTTATACATAGAATAACAGGACTAAGCATCAAGGAGATAGAGAGACTGAGAAAAATGTGATAATGTGGTGATGATAAATGCAAGGTTTATTTGTTTAAGGTTTAGAGTTTAATTGCTTGAAGTTTAAAAATGCTATATGCTGTAGGCTTTATGCTATAAGCGAGCAGCCTTTATTTAGAAATACAAGAACGTCATTGCGAGGAGCTTGCGACGAAGCAATCTCATGCAACGAAGAGCAGATTGCCACGCTGCGCTCGCAATGACGGCAAAAAAATATTACAAAATTGCAATGTTGTCTGTTACAGGCTGAAAGCCTGAATCAATTCAGTCTATGGCAACGCCATAGGAAACTAGACATGTTATTATTGATGGTAAAAGATATAGTTCAACAAAATATTTGTGACAAAGTTGCTTGCGGAGAAAATAAAAATATGTACTTTTGCAGTCAGAAAAATAAAAACAAGAAATATTAAACAAGAAGCAATATGATTATCGTTCCCGTAAAAGATGGCGAAAACATAGAACGCGCCTTAAAAAGGTTCAAGAGGAAGTTTGAGAAAACCGGCGTTATACGCGAGGTTAGAAGACGTCAGGCATTTATTAAGTACAGTGTTCGTCGTAGAGAAGAGGTAAAAAAAGCTATTTACATTCAGCAACTTAGAGGCAGCGAGGAGTAGATTCTTTTCGGGATTCCTGCATATAATTTTTAGAGATGAGTTATCAGGGATCATTTTATAGATATTTGGACAATGAGTTAGGATATTCACCTAATACATTGCAATCATACAAGATTGATCTCCGTCAGTTCGAGGATTTTTGTATTTCGAGCTACGGAGATTTTTCTTTGGAATATCTTGATGCCAGAAGTATAAGGGCATGGATAGTTGCGTTGATGGGAGCAGGGTTGACAGCTAAGAGTGTTCGCCGTAAGATAACAGCCGTCAAGACCTTTCACAAGTATTTACAGTCAGAGGGAGTAATTTCAACATCTTTGGGGCAGATTCTATTGCCAAAGTCGGAGAAGCGACTTCCCACCTTTGTGAAAGTCAAGGAAATAGAAGCAATATTTGAAGATAGTCAATTGTTTGACGACGGATTTGAGGGGCAGCGGGATAGGATAATAATGGTCTTACTTTATTCGACGGGGATGAGAGTTAGCGAGTTGGTCAATCTTTGTGAATCCGACATTGATTTCTCCAATAGTACGGTAAAGGTTACGGGAAAACGACGAAAGCAGCGGATAATCCCTTTTCCCAAAGAGTTTCAACTCTATCTTAGGTCGTACGGGGTTTTATCGAAGGAAGTGAACAGTAGTTCTTATTTTGTTGTAACATCGAAAGGCAAGCAGGTTTATCCGATGCTGATATATAGGGTGGTAAGCAAAATATTGAAGCAGATGTCGAGTTCAGGCAAGGTCAATCCACATATTTTGCGCCATAGCTATGCAACGCACCTGCTTAACAACGGAGCGGATTTAAATGCTGTCAAGGAATTGCTAGGGCATGCGAGTCTTTCTGCTACTGAGGTTTACACACACAATACGGTAGATAGGTTGAAGAGTGTTTACAAGCGGAGTCATCCATGGTCGGGAGATTGATTTGTCGACCGAAAGAAAGTAAAAGTAAATAAGTGGAGTTTTTTTATTTTACTGATATTTTTCTTTAATGCGGTAGCTGTTAGTATGTTGCTTAGGTTTAGCAATATTTAGAGCAGTTCAAAGACAAACAAAATTGAAGAATTACTTGTATTAGAGAAGTACAAGTTACTATATTTATGACAGATTATCAGAGGATGGCAGGATTTGTATTTTGAGTTCTGCGTCTATTATTAATAACAATATTAATATTGAATATTATGAATATTAAGATTAACGCGGTGCGTTTCACGGCGGATCAGAAGTTAACGGACCTAATAGAGAAGAAGGTCTCAAAGTTAAGTCAGTATTTTGACAGTATCATTGGTGCAGAAATTAAACTAAAGGTTGACAAACCGGAGTCGCACAATAATAAAATTGTAGAACTGTCCTTGTCGGTTCCCTCCCACGATCATCTTTTCGTAAAGAAACAGGAAGAGTCCTTTGAAAAAGGAATAGACCAAGCGGTAGACGCAATGCGCAAGCAGATAGACAAATACAAAGAGAAATTGAAATAATAGATGTATCCATCCATACATTTTTTTCAAAAAAATGTATGGATTGTTTGGAGGGTAAAATTAAAGTATCTATATTTGCATGCCTTTTAAGAAATATAGGGGGCGATGCTCTAAGAAATAATGTATTTGCCGATGTAGCTCAGTTGGCCAGAGCAGCTGATTTGTAATCAGCGGGTCGGGGGTTCGAATCCCTCCATCGGCTCCCTTGGGGAGATACCGAAGCGGTCAAACGGGACAGACTGTAAATCTGTTGGATCATTCCTTCGTAGGTTCGAATCCTGCTCTCCCCACACCAATTCCTTATAAGGTTTGGCAAGATAATTTACAAGCGGGAGTAGCTCAGTTGATAGAGCATCAGCCTTCCAAGCTGAGGGCCGCGGGTTTGAGCCCCGTCTCCCGCTCTAATTATTGTTGCCGGGGTAGCTCAGGGGTAGAGCGCATCCTTGGTAAGGATGAGGTCACGGGTTCAATTCCCGTCTTCGGCTCAAATTGATTTTAAAAATAGAATAAGATGGCAAAAGAACAATTTAACAGAGACAAGGAGCACCTGAATATTGGTACAATTGGTCACGTGGATCATGGTAAAACTACCCTGACAGCTGCGATTACGACAGTTTTAGCAAAGAAAGGACTTTCTGAAATGCGTGCATTCGATTCAATCGATAACGCTCCTGAAGAAAAAGAGAGAGGTATTACCATTAATACAGCTCACGTAGAGTATCAAACAGCAAATCGTCACTACGCTCACGTTGACTGTCCGGGTCACGCCGACTACGTTAAGAATATGGTAACAGGTGCTGCCCAAATGGACGGTGCTATTTTGGTATGTGCAGCGACTGATGGGCCTATGCCTCAGACACGCGAGCACATTCTTCTTGCACGTCAGGTGAACGTACCTAAAATCGTTGTTTTCTTGAACAAAGTAGACATGGTAGACGACGAGGAGTTGCTAGAGTTAGTAGAAATGGAGGTACGCGATCTTCTTAGCTTCTACGAGTTTGACGGCGACAACACACCTGTTATTATGGGTTCTGCGCTAGGAGCACTTAATGGTGAGGCACAGTGGGAAGAGAAAGTGATGGAGCTAATGGATGCTGTTGACACATGGATTCCTGTTCCACCACGCGACAAGGACAAGCCGTTCTTGATGCCTGTTGAGGATGTATTTTCAATCACTGGTCGTGGTACAGTAGCAACAGGTCGTATTGAGACAGGTATTATCCATACTGGCGACGAAATGGAGATGATAGGTCTTGGAGCCGCGGGTAAGAAGACAACATGTACAGGAGTAGAGATGTTCCGTAAGATTCTTGATGAGGGTCAAGCGGGAGACAATGTTGGTTTATTGCTTCGTGGAGTAGACAAGAATGAGATTAAGCGTGGTATGATTTTGGCGAAGCCGGGTTCAATCACACCTCACACTAAATTCAAAGCTGAGGTTTATGTATTGAAGAAAGAAGAAGGTGGACGTCACACTCCATTCCACAACAGATATCGTCCACAATTCTATCTACGTACCCTTGACGTAACAGGAGAGATTCACCTGCCGGAGGGACGTGAGATGGTAATGCCTGGAGATAACTTGACAATTGATGTTGAGTTGATAACACCAGTAGCTATCAACGTAGGACTACGCTTTGCTATTCGCGAGGGAGGACGTACGGTTGGAGCAGGACAGATTACTGAGATTACGCAATAATTTTGGTATAGGAAAACATAATAAGTCCCAAGGCATACCCTTGGGACTATTTTTGCAGAATCATGGTGTTTTGGAGGAGGTTCGAGTCCTTCTATTCTGCCAATAAATATAGACAAATGAGTTTTAGAAGGAGCGTAGAGGAATCATACAAGGAGTTGATGACAAAGGTAACTTGGCCAACACTTAGCGAGTTGCAAACGAGTGCAGGTATAGTTATGATTGCTACGGTGATAATAGCCTTGTTGGTATTAGCAATGGATGCGTCGTTCAGATATATCATTATAGAGCTGATTTACGGTATGTTCGGCACAACGGGAGCATAGTAAAAGTTCAGAAGTATTATTATGACAGAGCTAAAGCATAGATGGTACGTACTACGTTCGGTAGGCGGCAAGGAAAAGAAGGTCAAGGAATCGATAGAGAATGAGATGAATGGCGGCGAGTTGTCTGGTTATGTATCTCAGGTTCTGATACCTATGGAGAAGATATATCAGATACGTAACGGGAAAAAAGTTAGTAAGGATCGCAGTTTTTTTCCGGGATATGTATTGATAGAGGCGGCTTTGGTAGGCGAGGTACCACACGTACTAAAAGGCATCAATAACGTTATCGGTTTTCTTGGAGAGACGAAGGGGGGTGATCCTATGCCTTTGCGGGAGTCCGAGGTCAATAGGATTTTGGGACGTGTCGACGAATTGGCAGAAGCTGATGAGTTAATGAATATTCCATTTGTAGTAGGCGAGACTATTAAGGTAATAGATGGAGCATTTAACGGTTTCAACGGAACTATTGAGGAGATACAAGAGGAAAAGAAGAAGTTGAAAGTGATGGTAAAGATATTCGGGAGGAAGACCCCATTAGAGCTTAGCTTTATGCAGGTAGAGAGAATATCGTAGTAAAGAAATATATTTTTTAAATATTATATTATGGCTAAAGAAGTCGCAGGATTAATTAAGTTACAGATTAGGGGTGGTCAGGCGAACCCCTCGCCACCCGTAGGTCCGGCACTGGGAGCCAAAGGGGTTAACATTATGAACTTTTGCAAGCAGTTTAATGCTCGCACACAAGACCAACAGGGTAAGGTGTTGCCGGTAGTAATAACTGTATTTGCGGATAAGTCTTTTGACTTCATAATTAAACAACCACCTATTGCCGTTTCAGTGTTAGAGGCCGCCAAGTTGAAGAGTGGATCACCGATGCCCCATACCAAGAAGGTAGGGAGTATAACGTGGGATCAGGTACGAGTAATTGCAGAGAACAAGATGAGCGATTTAAATTGCTTCAAGATTGAGTCGGCAATGAGTATGGTAGCTGGGACAGCGCGGAGCATGGGAGTTACAGTTACGGGTAATTCACCATTTGAAAATTAAAAATTATTGCAATGGGAAAAAAATCGAAGAACAGAAGGCTTGCATTAGAGAAGGTTGAAAAGGACAAGTTCTATTCGTTGGAGGAAGCGTCGAGCTTAGTAAAGGAGATTACTTACACAAAGTTTGATGCCTCAGTCGACATAGACGTACGTTTAGGAGTAGACCCTCGCAAAGCAAATCAAATGGTACGCGGTGTTGTGTCGCTTCCACATGGCACAGGTAAGGACGTAAGAGTCTTGGCACTGGTAACACCCGAAAAAGAAGCTGAGGCGAAAGAAGCTGGGGCTGATTTTGTAGGTTTAGACGACTACATTGAGAAGATTAAAGGCGGATGGACAGATGTAGACGTTATCATTACTATGCCCCAGGTGATGGGTAAGCTCGGAATGATTGGTAGAATCTTAGGGCCACGAGGCTTGATGCCAAATCCTAAGAGTGGTACGGTGACACCTGAGATAGGAAAAGCAGTATCTGAAGTTAAGTCAGGGAAAATCGACTTTAAGGTTGATAAATTTGGTATTGTACATACATCGATAGGCAAGGTATCATTCGAGCCATCGAAGTTACAAGACAATGCATCGGAGTTTATCAATACAATCATAAAGTTGAAGCCTTCGGCGGCAAAAGGTACTTATATCAAGAGTGTTACTATATCTAGTACTATGAGTCCGGGTATTGCCATAGATGTTAAGTCTATAGGTGCAAATTAAGAACACGAAGTATAAAAGCTTCAATTAGCGCAAATGACAATATGAAGAAGTCAGATAAAGTTGAATTAGTTAAGCAAATAACAGCGCAGCTGAACGAGACTACCCACTTTTACTTAGTGGATATTTCGGGACTGAATGCAAGTCAGTCGTCAAAGTTGCGAGGAGAGTGCTATGCTAAAGATATTAAGCTAACTGTAGTGAAGAACACCTTTATGAACTTGGCGCTTGACGCATGCGACAAGGAGACTGAGGACATGAAGAGTGTTTTAACGGGCAATACGGCAATAATGTTTTGCGAACAAGCAAGTGCCCCTGCGAAGTTGATAAAATCGATGGCAAAGACCTTAAAAGGCAGACCAGAGTTGAAAGCAGCTTATGCGGAGGAATGTGTTTATGTAGGAGCAGATCATTTGGCAGCCTTAGTTAGCATTAAGTCTAAGACAGAGTTACTCGGAGATGTTATAGGTTTACTACAATCTCCAATCAAGAACGTTGTTGGGTCACTTCAAAGTGGAGGAAATACCTTGCAAGGTCTCTTGAAAGCCTTAGAAGAGAAGGCATCATAAACAATTAGTAATTATTAAAATCTTTAAATACGATGGCAGATATTAAGAAGCTAGCAGAAGAATTAGTAAATTTAACTGTTAAAGAGGTAAAAGAATTAGCAGATATCCTAAAGGATGAGTATGGTATTGAGCCTGCAGCGGCAGCAGTAGCAGTAGCAGGACCGGCAGCAGGCGGAGAAGCAGGCGGAGAAGCAGCGGCTCAAACAGAGTTTGACGTAATCCTAAAAGCAGGAGGTCAGTCAAAATTGGCAGTAGTTAAGCTTGTAAAAGAGCTTGCAGGTTTAGGATTGAAAGAAGCTAAAGAAGTAGTTGATAGTGCACCGAAGGCTATCAAAGAGAAAGTTTCAAAAGACGAAGCTGATGCATTGAAGGCTCAATTAGAAGAAGCTGGAGCAGAAGTTGAGATTAAGTAATTCTCTCAATATTAGAAGTTTATTGGTTTAGATTCTCGTGTTTACGGGAGTCTAAACCTTGTTGTATTTGAAGATGTAGGTTCTTAATTTTTAATTCATGTCATATAATATCCAAGGTGGTAGAGTAAGTTTCTCGTCCACCGCAAACAACTTTGATTATCCGGATTTTCTTGAGATACAGATAAAATCGTTTCGTGATTTTTTTCAGATGGATTCTACCCCTGAACAACGTAAGCATGAGGGATTTCACACAGTATTCAAAGAAAACTTCCCAATCTCAGATACTCGAAATAATTTCATATTAGAGTTTTTAGATTACCAAATAGACTACCCTCGTTACAGCATTGAGGAGTGTGTAGATCAAGGGCTTACATATAGTGTGCCTATCAAGGCAAAATTAAAATTACAGTGTACAGATCCCGAGCATGAGGATTTTGATACAGTTGTTCAAGATGTATATCTAGGCACTGTGCCTTATATGACAGACAGAGGAACCTTTGTAATAAATGGAGCGGAGCGCGTTGTTGTTTCCCAGTTGCATAGGTCTCCTGGAGTATTTTTTGGTCAGAGTATGCATACCAATGGGACTAAGTTGTACTCAGCTAGGATTATTCCGTTTAAAGGCTCATGGATAGAGTTTGCGACAGACATTAACAATGTCATGTATGCCTATATTGACAGGAAGAAGAAATTGCCTGTTACAACTTTGTTTAGGGCGATAGGCTTTGAGAGCGACAAAGATATATTGGAAATATTCAATCTTGCCGACGAGGTAAAGGTGAATAAAACCAATTTAAAAAAGATTGTTGGCAGGAAGCTGGCAGCAAGGGTTTTAAAAACTTGGGTAGAGGACTTCGTAGACGAGGATACTGGCGAAGTAGTATCAATAGAGAGGAATGAAGTAATAATCGAGCGCGAGACACTTATTGACGAAGATAAGATAGAGCAGATTTTGGATGCAAAAGTACCGACGGTGCTTCTGCATAAGGAAGATGCGAACATGCAAGATTATGCAATAATATACAATACGCTTCACAAAGATTCGTGTAATTCCGAGAAAGAAGCGGTGACACACATTTACCGTCAGTTGCGAAATGCAGAGCCGCCTGACGAAGCGACGGCACGCGAGGTTATCGACAAGCTATTTTTCTCCGACAAGCGTTATGATTTAGGAGATGTAGGAAGATATCGCATCAACAAGAAGTTGAATTTGAATACTGACATAAATAATAGAGTTCTCACAAAGGAGGACATTATTGAAATAGTAAGATATCTTATCCAGCTAATAAATTCAAAAACTGACGTTGACGACATAGACCACTTGAGCAATCGTCGTGTGAGGACTGTTGGCGAGCAGATGGCTACACAGTTTGGAGTAGGTTTAGCACGAATGTCGCGAACCATCAGGGAGCGGATGAATGTTAGGGATAATGAGGTATTTACTCCTACGGACTTGATAAACTCCAAGACTTTGTCTTCGGTTATCAATTCTTTCTTTGGAACTAATGCCTTGTCTCAGTTTATGGATCAGACTAACCCATTGGCAGAGATGACGCACAAGCGTCGTATGTCGGCATTGGGACCTGGCGGATTATCGCGAGAGCGAGCCGGTTTTGAGGTTCGCGACGTTCACTTCACGCACTACGGTCGTTTATGTCCGATAGAGACACCTGAAGGACCGAACATTGGTTTGATTTCGTCGCTATGTGTATTTGCAAAGGTCAACAATTTGGGATTTATTACTACTCCATATCGTAGAGTTGTCGACGGAGTTGTAGATTTGTCGGACAAGGGTATAATCTACCTAACTGCAGAGGAGGAAGAAGGCAAGATTATAGCACAGGCAAATGCCCCGATAGACGAGAAAGGGAATTTTATAAATGACAAGGTTAAGTCAAGGCTCGACGGTGATTACCCCTTGGTAGACAGGGGAGAGGTCAACCTTATGGATGTAGGTCCGAACCAAATTGCATCTGTGGCGGCATCCTTGATTACTTTTTTGGAGCATGATGATGCAAACCGTGCCTTGATGGGCTCTAACATGATGCGCCAAGCAGTTCCAATTGTTCGTCCCGAAGCACCTATTGTTGGAACTGGTCTTGAGACTTCGGTTGCGACAGACTCTAAGGTTCAGATAGTAGCCGAGAATGATGGAGTTATAGAATTTGTAGATGCAAAGCGTATTTCGATTAAATATAATCTTACGGAAGATGAGAAATATGTAAGTTTCGATTCGGATGTAAAGACCTATAACTTACCAAAATACAGGAAGACCAACCAGAGTACTTGCGTAGACTTGAAGCCTATTGTAACGAAGGGTCAGAAAGTTACTAGAGGGCAAGTTATAACGGAGGGTTATGCGACAGAGCAAGGAGAGTTGGCACTGGGTCGTAACCTCATGGTGGCATTTATGCCATGGCAGGGTTATAATTACGAGGATGCGATAGTAGTTTCTGAGCGCGTAGTTTCAGACGATATTTTCACCTCGGTACATATCGACGAATATTCCTTGGAAGTTAGGGACACCAAGCGAGGAGTGGAGGAGTTCACGTCTGATATTCCCAATATAAGTGAAGATGCTACAAAAGATTTGGACGAGCACGGGATGATAAGGGTTGGCGCAAGGGTTAAGCCGGGCGACATTCTTATTGGAAAGATAACCCCCAAAGGCGAGTCAGATCCGTCTCCGGAGGAGAAATTGCTTCGAGCCATTTTTGGTGATAAAGCAGGAGATGTTAAGGATGCATCATTGAAAGCATCAGCATCCTTGAAAGGAGTAGTTATCGACAAGAAATTATTCTCACGTCTTGATAAGGATAAGAAGAGTAAGAGTACACTTAAGGAAAGGATTGAAAAAGTAGATACAGAATTTGAGAAGGAGAATGCTGCACTTAAAGCCATCTTGGTAGATAAGTTGTGGACCTTGTTGGAGGGGCTTACGTCTCAGGGAGTTAGGGATTATTTAGGTCAGGATTATATCTCTAAGAGTAGTAAGTTTACAGTCAAGCGTTTAGAAGACATTGATTACAATAATATTAATCCCAACAAATGGTGTTCAGACAGCAGAGTCAGCGGTATGGTAACTCAGTTGATTTACAATTTTCTTTCAAAGAGTAAGGTATTGGAGGCTAGGGTTAAACGCGATCGTTACAGTTTGAGTATTGGCGATGAGCTTCCGACTGGAATTGTACAGCTGGCGAAGATTTATATAGCCAAGAAACGTAAGTTGCAGGTTGGAGATAAGATGGCAGGGCGACATGGGAACAAGGGTATAGTGTCGTGTATTGTACGTCAGGAGGATATGCCATTTTTGGAAGATGGTACTCCTGTAGACATTGTTCTAAATCCACTTGGAGTACCTTCGCGTATGAACCTTGGACAAATTTACGAAACTGTTTTAGGCTGGGCAGGGAAGCGATTGGGTTTGAAGTTTGCGACTCCTATTTTTGATGGAGCCAGCATCGAGCAGATTACGGACTTTACCGATAAGGCAGGAGTTCCAGAGTTTGGAAGGACGAGGCTTTATGACGGTCGTTCGGGCGAACAATTCGACCAGGAGGCGACGGTAGGAGTTATCTATATGATGAAATTGGGTCATATGGTTGAAGACAAGATGCATGCACGTTCTATAGGACCTTACTCACTTATTACTCAGCAGCCATTGGGCGGAAAGGCTCAGTTTGGAGGTCAGCGTTTTGGAGAGATGGAGGTATGGGCATTGGAGGCATTTGGAGCATCGCACATACTGCAAGAGATGCTCACGGTGAAGTCTGATGACGTATTAGGACGAGCCAGAACCTACGAAGCGATAGTAAAAGGCGATTCAATGCCTGAGCCAGGTATGCCTGAGTCCTTGAATGTATTACTTCATGAGTTGCGCGGCTTGGGACTAAGTGTGACAATGAGTCAATAAAAGCAGTATAAAGAATAAAATCAATTACATAACAGCATAAAAGTTATGACGTTTAGAAAAGATATTAACATACACACTCCATTTTCGAAGGTAACAATAGGCATTTCGTCACCGGAAGAAATTTTGGAGCGTTCTCATGGCGAGGTATTAAAGCCTGAGACCATAAATTATAGAACATATAAGCCTGAGCGCGATGGTTTGTTTTGCGAGCGTATATTCGGACCTGTAAAGGACTATGAGTGCCATTGCGGTAAATATAAGCGTATTCGCTACAAAGGCATTGTATGTGATAGATGCGGAGTTGAAGTTACAGAAAAGAAAGTACGCAGAGAGCGGATGGGTCATATCTCCTTGGTAGTTCCTGTGGCACACATTTGGTATTTCAAGTCTTTACCTAACAAGATTGGCTACTTATTGGGCATACCTACAAAGAAACTGGATACGATAGTTTACTATGAGAAATACGTAGTAATTAATCCCGGAGTACAGTCGGAGAATGGTGTTAACTACTTGGATTTTTTGACTGAGGATGAGTATTTGGACATCATGGAGTCTCTACCCAAAGAGAACCAATATTTGGACGACGACGACCCGAATAAGTTTATAGCATTGATGGGGGCGGATGCTCTTTTTGAGTTGCTGAAAAGGGTAGACCTAGACAGTCTGACACATGAGCTACGTCATAAAGCGAATGTTGAGACATCGCAACAGCGTAAGAATGAGGCTCTTAAGCGTTTGCAGGTTGTTGAATATTTCAGAGGCAGTCGAGAAATCAATAAGCCCGAGTGGATGATTGTCAAGGTTGTTCCGGTTATACCACCCGAATTGCGTCCTCTTGTACCACTTGATGGCGGACGATTTGCGACATCCGATTTGAATGATTTATATAGGCGAGTTATTATAAGAAATAATAGGCTTAAACGACTAATAGAGATTAAAGCACCTGAGGTTATCCTAAGGAACGAGAAGAGGATGCTTCAAGAGGCAGTAGATTCATTGTTCGACAATTCTCGCAAATCCAATGCGGTGAAGACTGACAGCAACAGGCCATTGAAGTCATTGAGTGACAGCTTAAAGGGAAAGCAGGGACGTTTTCGTCAGAATTTGTTAGGTAAGCGTGTTGACTACTCAGCGCGTTCGGTTATTGTTGTAGGTCCATCTTTAAAAGTTCATGAATGTGGACTTCCAAAAGACATGGCAGCAGAGCTTTACAAGCCATTTGTGATAAGGAAACTTATTGAGCGTGGTATAGTAAAGACCGTAAAATCTGCTAAGAAAATTGTAGATAGAAAGGATCCTGTTATTTTCGATATTCTGGAGAATGTATTGAAAGCCCATCCTGTATTGCTGAACCGCGCACCGACCTTGCATCGTTTGTCTATACAAGCGTTTCAACCTGTGCTTATAGAGGGTAAGGCAATTAGGCTACATCCTTTAGTATGTTCAGGATTTAATGCAGACTTTGACGGCGATCAGATGGCGGTACACCTTCCGCTGGGCAATGCAGCGATATTGGAAGCACAGATGCTGATGTTGGCATCACATAATCTTCTAAATCCAGCCAACGGAGCGCCGATACAAGTTCCGTCACAGGATATGATACTTGGACTTTATTATATGACCAAGAACAGAGAGGGTGCAAAAGGCGAGGGTTTAAGGTTTTATTCTCCTGAGGAGGCAATTATCGCACTAAACGAGAAACGTGTGGATATGCACGCCGAAGTCGAAGTTAGGCTTCAAGAGCAGAATATAGAAGACAGTGATGTGAAGCCCTTTACCCATATCACCAAGACAACCGTTGGGCGTATATTATTTAATCAGCATGTTCCTGAGGAAGCTGGTTATATAAATAGTGTATTGACACAGCGCGCATTGCGAGGTATTATTGCCGACATATTTAAGAAATGTGGGAATGCGAAAACAGTCAAGTTCTTGGATGATATTAAGGACTTGGGATACCAAATGGCATATCGCGGAGGCTTGTCGTTTAACTTGGGAGATGTAGTAATCCCCGAGGACAAGAAAGATATCGTAGACAACGGTTATACTGAGGTAGAGAATATAATGCAGAACTATAATCTTGGAGTTATTACCAACAACGAGCGATATAATCAGGTTATAGATGTTTGGACCCATGCCAACTCCAAGCTTACTCAGTCGGTTATGAACACTTTGAGTAACGACAAGCAAGGATTTAACTCGGTGTATATGATGTTGGATTCTGGAGCGAGGGGAAGTAAGGAGCAGATACGGCAGTTGTGTGGGATGCGTGGATTGATGGCAAAGCCACAGAAGTCTGGAGCAACGACGGCACAGATTATCGAGAACCCTATTTTGTCGAACTTTAAGGAGGGTTTATCGGTATTGGAGTACTTTATATCTACACACGGAGCTCGTAAAGGGCTTGCTGATACGGCATTGAAGACTGCTGATGCAGGATACTTGACACGTCGTCTTGTTGATGTTTCTCAGGATGTTGTGGTCAATGAGTTTGACTGCGGAACATTACGCGGACTTACATCGGCAGCACTAAAGAACAACGAAGAGGAGATAGCTTCCTTAGAGGAGCGTATTGTTGGACGTTGTTCTGTTCATGATGTAAAAAATCCTGTAACTGGAGAGATGCTGGTTCGTTCGGGTGATGAAATTACCGACGATATCGCAAAGAAGATAGATCAGTCACCCATAGAAAGTATAGAAGTTCGCTCTGTATTAACCTGCGAGTCGCGAGTTGGTATATGTGCAAAATGTTATGGTCGTAACTTAGCGACGGGGCGCATGGTTCAGAAAGGAGAGTCTGTGGGCGTAATAGCAGCGCAGTCTATCGGAGAGCCGGGAACGCAGCTTACCTTGCGTACTTTCCACGTAGGAGGTATTGCTGGTAACATTTCAACACAGTCTACTTTGGTATCTAAGTATCCGGGAGTAGTCGAGATTGAGGAGTTAAAGACCGTTCAGTGGAAGAGTGATACTGGCGACAAGGTCGACATAGTAACGAGTCGACTTGCTGAATTAAAAGTTATAGACAAAACTACCGGCATAGCCGTCTACACCAACCACATACCTTATGGGGCACATTTGTTCGTAAAGAACGGAGCGGAGATAACTAAAGGCGAGCTACTCTGCGAGTGGGATCCATATAATGGAGTTATCATTTCAGAATATCGAGGCAAGGTTCAGTTTGAGAATTTGATTGATGGCGTTACTTACAGAGCAGACGTAGATGACCAAACGGGTTTGAGTGAGATAGTAATAATTGAGACCCGCGATAAGACAAAGAACCCTGTTCTTCGTATCTTGGATGACAAAGGCGAGTTGATACGTTCATACAACTTACCTGTTGGCGGACACGTTTCGGTAAGTGAAGGAAAGATTGTCAACGAGGGAGATATTCTTGTAAAGATACCTCGTTCCTCAGGGAAGGCGAGTGATATCACAGGAGGATTGCCGCGTGTAACAGAGTTATTCGAGGCTCGCAATCCGTCGAATCCTGCGGTTGTGTCGGAGATAGACGGCGAGGTTAGCTTTGGCAAGATAAAACGAGGCAACAGGGAGATAATAGTGACCTCAAAACGAGGAGATATCAAGAAATATTTAGTGCCATTGTCTCGTCAGATTTTGGTTCAGGAGTCAGATTATGTAAAAGCTGGTACGCCACTGTCTGATGGTTCAACCACGCCTGCGGATATTTTGTCAATACAAGGACCTACCGCCGTTCAGGAGTTTATAGTTAATGAGGTTCAAGATGTTTATCGTTTGCAAGGGGTTAAGATTAATGACAAGCATTTTGAGGTTATCGTACGTCAGATGATGCGCAAGGTGGTGATTGAGGATCCGGGCGACACACGTTTCTTGGAGAAGCAGGTTGTAGACAAGCAAGACTTTTTGCAGGAGAATGATTGGATGTACGGTAAGAAATATGTTGAAAATCCTGGTGATTCTCAGAACTTTGTTGCGGGGCAAATTGTTACAGCTAGAAAGTTGCGAGAAGAAAATTCTCTATTGAAGCGAAAGGATTTTAAAATTGTAGAGACTCGAGATGTAGTTCCTGCAACCTCTCGTCAGATATTACAAGGAATCACAAAAGCAGCTTTACAGACTAAGAGTTGGCTTTCGGCGGCATCATTCCAAGAGACCACTAAGGTGCTCAACGAAGCAGCGATACAAGGTAAGGTTGACTACTTGGACGGTTTGAAGGAGAATGTTATTTGTGGGCATTTAATACCTGCTGGAACGGGGTTGAATGAATATCAGAACATCGTTGTGGGTTCTAAGGATGAATTAGAGAATCTGAAGAATGCTAAGTAATAACTCAAAATATCTGAGAAATGAGTGAAAATGGTGAAAGAAATGAGAACATGAATAATCAGCATAATATCAACATCGAGCTGAGCGAAGACATTGCTCAAGGTGTTTATACAAATCTTGCTGTTATTGCGCACTCAGCATCGGAGTTTGTTGTCGATTTTGTACGCATGATGCCGGGAGTCACTAAGCCAAAGGTAAAATCGAGGGTCATAATGACACCCGAGAATGCCAAGAGTTTGTATTTGAGTTTGGGCGAGAATATTCAGCGTTATGAGCAACAGTTCTCTCCAATCAATATACATGGGCGTTCGAATACTCCTAAGCCTGATGGTTTTATGGAAAATTTGCCTCAGGCATAGAAAGATGTAAATTAGGTGATACTAATCAGCTCCTATATTTTTGTATGGGGGCTGTTTTGGGTATATTACAGAAATACAAAAGAACATGAGTAAGAAAATGAAGAGAAAAATAAATAAGGTTGGTATTCTGACCTCGGGCGGTGATGCCCCTGGTATGAATGCTGCCATAAGGTCGGTAACACGAAGTGCCATAAAGAAAGGCATCAAAGTTGTCGGTATCAGGCGAGGTTATCAAGGCATGATAGATGGTGATTTCACGCCTTTGAGTGCTCGTAGTGTTAGTGGTATTCTTCATCAAGGAGGTACAATACTGCGGACAGCACGTTGCAATGACTTTCGAACTGTTGAAGGTCGTGCTAAGGCCTACGAGAATTTAAAGCTTCACGGCATTGATGCACTAGTAGTTATCGGAGGCGACGGTACTTTTACGGGTGCACAGTTATTCACACAAGAGACGGATATTCCGACAGTGGGTATGCCCGGCACTATCGACAATGACATGTATGGCACGGATTACACTATTGGGCACGACACTGCACTGAACACGGCAGTAGAAGCCATAGATAAGCTGAAAGATACTGCTCGTTCGCATGGTCGTATTTTTATTGTTGAAGTGATGGGCAATGATGCTGGAGACTTGGCTCTATATAGCGGAATTGCCTGTGGTGCAGAAGCTATCCTAATTCCCGAGGTTGACGAAGACAATGATTTGGACAAATTTATTAGAAAAGGAGTAAAGAAGAAGGAGACTAGTGGGATTATAGTAGTTGCCGAAGGCGATGAGCATGGCGGGGCACTAGCAGTTGCAGAGCGAGTAAAGAAAGAAAATCCCAAATTTGAGGTTCGCGTGTCTATCTTAGGACATATGCAGAGAGGCGGCAATCCGACAGCCATCGACAGGATCATGGCAACACGTATGGGAGTAGGAGCTGTGGATGCGCTTCTCGACGATCAAAAGAGTATAATGGTAGGAATAAAGGACGGGGAAATCGTGCATGTGCCTTTTAATAAATGTGTTAAGGGTAAGCGTGAGTTTCCGATGGACTTGTACGAGATGAATAAAGAAGTAGTAGGAGAATAAAATTTGATATGGACGGAATATTTGCAAGGATTAAGACCCCCAAGGGTGAGATATTAATAGAGTTGGAGTATGAGAAGACTCCATTAACAGTAGCTAATTTTATCGGATTGGCAGAAGGGCTGTTGGAAAATACGGTAAAACCTCTAGGGACACCATTTTACGATGGTTTGAACTTTCATAGGGTTATAAGTATTGCCAATGGCGACGCACAGGATTTTATGATACAAGGCGGTTGTCCGCAGGGAAGTGGGACAGGCGATCCGGGTTACAAATTCAGAGATGAATTTCACAAGGACTTGCGTCATGATGTGCCGGGAGTATTGTCAATGGCAAATTCTGGACCTGCTAGCAACGGGAGTCAGTTTTTTATAACTCATGTAGCCACGCCTTGGTTAGACGGCAAGCACACTGTATTTGGAAAAGTTGTCGAGGGTCTTGATGTCGTTATGGATACTTTGCAGGGCGATAAAATCGAATCTCTGACAATAGAGCGCAGAGGTGCTGGTGCAGAGTCCTTTGATGCGAAGTCTGTTTTTGAAGCAGAGATAAAGGCTCTTGCAGATAGAGATAAGCAGGAAAGAGAAAGAGCAGAGGCTGAGATAGAAAAGTTATCGCAGGGTTATAAAAAAAGTAGTTCGGGACTCAGATATAATCTTTTGCAGGTGGGCGATGGCGAGCAGGCAAAAGCAGGGCATACTGTAAAAGTCCATTATGAGGGCAAGTTGAGCGATGGTACGCTTTTCGATTCGTCGTACAAGCGCGAACGTCCTATCGAGTTTCCCTTGGGAGCTGGACACGTCATTAAAGGCTGGGATGAGGGTATATCTTTACTAAAGGTTGGCGACAAGGCACAGTTTGTCATTCCCCCCCATTTGGGCTACGGTTCTGCCGGTGCGGGAGGTGTTATACCTCCAAATTCCGTGTTGGTGTTCGATGTAGAGTTGTTGGCAGTGAAATAAGAATAAAATCAGTATATTAGTGGCTCAATTGCACTGCAGTTGAGCTTTTTTTAGTTAATTATATAGATTATTTTGACACCCATGCTTGCAGATATCATCATTCCTTTGCACCTGCGTCAGCTGTACACCTATAAGCTTAGCGACGAGCAGGGAGGGCAGGTAAGTATTGGGCAGCGAGTTGCAGTTCAGCTTGGAGCAAAGAAATTATATGTAGGGATAGTTTATGCACTAAGAAGCATAGATGATGCGGATGGTACAGATTATAAGCCAATCCACGATATCATAGACAGCGAGGCTATAGTCAGCAGTCGGCAGTTGGAATTTTGGAAGTGGCTCTCGGATTATTATTGCAGCACATTAGGGGAAACAATGCGTATCGCCTTGCCCTCGGGTTTAAAAATGGAGAGTAAATCTCGACTTTTCGCCAACGACACTTTTACAGGCAGCAGTGAACTATCCTCGCAGGAGAAGGCATTGTGGCTTATAGTCTCTAATCATCAGGGACTTACTTTGATGGATTTAGAGGACAAATATCCACAAGGCTTTACAACTAGTACGATTAAGGGATTGATAGAAAAGGCGGCTATCTATCTTCAGGAGACTATCGGCGGAGGAGTAGAGGCACGTAAGGTGCAGGTTGTCAGATTTGGTGAGGCTGTCAAAGATAACAACGAGATTGATGATACTTTATTTGCACTCAAACGCTCACCTAAGCAAAAGCTGATGTTCGAGTTGTTTGTATATCTTATAAACGAGAGGAATGTAAAATATATAGCTCGGAAGGAACTCCTCGAAAGGTCAAAATGCAGTAGTGCCATTTTACGTAATTTAGAGACCCAAAAATATTTGCAGCAGCAAACGGTTGACTATTGGGATACGGTACATTCTCCGAGTAGTGAGGATTTGACCTTAAGGGTTTTATCATCTGCACAAGACAAAGCATTGTCAGACATAAGAAGCAAATTTAATGATAAGTCTGTACTCTTGCTAAAAGGAGTAACCTCAAGCGGTAAGACAGAGATATATACCCATCTTATAAAGGAGTATATCGATGCGGGCAGGCAGGTGCTTTATCTTCTTCCAGAGATAGCCTTGACAACGCATATTGTAATCCGCTTGAAGCAAATATTTGGGGAACGGGTAGGAGTTTATCATTCTCGTTTTGCCGATACAGACCGGATAGCAGTATGGAAAGAAGTTTCTAAATCGCAGAATGAAAATAGACTTGATTTAGTTGTCGGCACACGTTCGTCTATTTTTCTACCTTTTGCCGATTTAGGTTTGATAATAATAGACGAAGAACACGATGCGAGCTACAAGCAACAAGACCCTGCACCGCGCTACAATGCTCGTGATGCAGCCATAGTTTTGGCAAATCAATATGGCGCAAAGGTACTTCTGGGGACAGCCACGCCCTCGTTTGAGACTTTCGCTAATGCACAGAGTGGGAAGTATGGTATTGTAGAGTTAAAAGAACGATACAAAGGAGTGAAGTTGCCTGAGATAATTGTTGCCGATTTGAAAAGAGCCTATAAGCGTCGTCAGGTCAAAGCCCATTTGTCGCCGGAGCTGTACGAAGCAATGGAGCAGATTATGGATGCAGGCAAGCAGGTTCTACTATTTCAGAATCGGCGTGGTTATTCATTGTTTTTTCAGTGTGCAACTTGTGGGTGGATACCGAAGTGTCGTAACTGCGATGTTAGCCTGACCTATCATAAGGGGCGTAACAAGTTGGTATGTCATTACTGCGGTACTACGGAGCTAGTATCTCACGTCTGTTCATCGTGTGGCAATGATATAAAGCAGCTGGGCTTCGGAACTGAAAAGATAGAGGCTGAAATTAGCGAGCTTTTCCCCGAACGTGTTGTAGCACGAATAGATATGGATGTGTCAAGCTCGAAGACTCGTCTGCACCGCATATTAGAGGACTTTTCGTCAGGCAACATAGATATTTTGGTTGGTACGCAGATGATAGCCAAAGGTTTGGATTTCAGCAACGTGCAGCTTGTCGGTATTCTAAATGCTGATTCGATGCTTAGTTTTCCCGATTTTCGTTCTTCGGAGAGAGCTTATCAGCTTATCACACAGGTGAGTGGTCGAGCAGGGAGGCGAGACGAGCAAGGGAGGGTGATTGTTCAGACCATGCAGCCCGAGCACCCTATATTTACTCATCTCCGGAATGATTGTTTTGATAATTTTTATGTAGAGCAGATGTTGGAGCGCAGGTTATTTTCTTATCCTCCATATTTCAGGATAATAAAGCTGATAATGCGTCATAAGGACTTTAAAGTTTTGAATCTCTTTGCCAATATTGTAGGCAATAATCTACACAACACCCTTTCTTGCCTTATCTTGGGACCCGAATACCCCTTGGTGTCGCGGGTTCAACTGTATTACCGAAAGGAGATATGGCTAAAAATTGACAAGCAAGATGAGATAAAAAAGACCAAAAGTATTATACAGGAGCAGATAGACAAGGCAAAAGCAGAAAAAGGATTCTCGTCGGTGTCTACCCATCTTGATGTCGATCCGTATTGAGAATGTTTAATTGTTGAACTGTTTAAAAATGCTGTAGGCAGTAGGCTTTAAGCGAGCAGCCTTTATTTAGAAATCCAAGATCGTCATTGCGAGGAGCTTGCGACGTGGCAATCTCTTGCTACGAAGAGCAGATTGCCACGCTACGCTCGCAATGACGGCATGGATGAACAGATTGCTACAATGTTGTGATGTTGTGATGTTGCGATATAACAGAGTAGCGGTTCAACTCTAAACAATTAAACAAATCAACGATTAAACAAATCAACGGTTCAAAAACATACTTTTTTCTACCAACGAAATATCTTCCTTTTCCTTTATTGGTACGGTATATAGGATTCGGATATTTGTATGCGTGTTTTAAAATATGGAATAAATGACTTTTTAGTGCTTGTTTTTTTTGTTTATTGTGTTATCTTTGTAACATAAAACGTGTATATTATGAGACGATATTTATTTTTAACTGTATCTTTATTCTTATTGTTGTTTACGGTGGTCGATGCTTATTCGCAGGGTCGCAAGTTCTACTGGGTGGGAGGCTCGGGAAATTGGAGTAGAGATGTTATCAATCAGTGGGCAACAAGTTCGGGGGGAAGTTCTTTTCACGGCGGGAAACCAACCGCCAATGACACCGTTATTTTTGACGAAAATTCGGGTTCTTCAGGGGGGATGACGGTTTACGTTAGTAGCAATGCAGCCGATCAAGAATGTGCCACAATGAGGATTGAGAGTTCGTTTGATGGGATTCTTCACTTTCAGGCTACTTCTGGTCTACATTCTGAGGGAGCAATACGGGTTCATAATAATTTAGAAGTTAAGAAATCTGACGCACTACTTTGTAGCTATATTAATTGGTATTTCAATATAGGAAGCGGAACAGTAGCAAAAATAGAAAAACCTGATAATCTAGGGTTTCATAGTTTTCACAAGGAGGGTTTAGGGGAGTTGCATGTCAATTGTGAACTTTATCAGAATGCAGTATCTCAGGTAAGTAACAGTGCTAGCGGAGGGATGTTAATTTTTAACAAGAGAGTTTATAAGAGTAGTTCTTTAAATAAATTTGATTTACTAACTTCCAATGGGACTCAAACATATTTTAAGAAGGGCTTGTCAGACTTTCATGTAGTTAGTCCCTACGTAGGTATAAAAAGTACCTATTATAATGGAAAATCAGGGTTAACAGCAAAGGGGGCTAACACATATATTGAGTTGGACAGTTCTGGTAGTGTTTATGCACTTCAGGCATTAGATGGTGGAAAAATAAAAGTAAATGCAAATGCAGAAGTTAAAACAGCTTTCACTGTTTTGGATAGAGGCGGTAGTCTGGATCTTTATGGAAAGATAAGTACTATAAAGACGGGTCTTGCTAATTCTTCGGTAGTTTATTACGAGGATTACATACGGGCTTATTCCACTTTTTGTGTTGGGACAAATTCTCGAATAGATATAAGATCAGGTGCTGAGTATGTTGGTTATACAGAGATTAGTGTCGGCACTTATTATAATATTAATGCTCGGAATTCCAATAGTATACTTCGTTTGGGTGATAATGCAGTGGTCAATGTAGAAGGGCTTCTTGACGTTTTTTATGTTGACAATATTAAACTCATGCCGAGTGTTGATAATGGAAGTTATATTAATGATGACTTGTCAAACAGAGGAGGAGATAATGCATCTTTGATAGTGTCGGGTAATGGGAAATTGAGTGTTGGGCATGGTATTTCTTTAATAAAGAGTAGTAATATTTTCAGACTCTTAGACAATGCAGAGCTTAACTTTGATTGCAATTCACTTGGTTTAGGTTCTGTTGCATATATGAGTAATGTTTATTCTAACCTTTTAGACGACTATAAATATGGAGCAATTTTGCGTATTAATAACTTAGCTGTAGCAAATGTTTCGTTTTCTGCTAATTCAAAAATTACGTTAGGAGGTGAGAAGTCTGAGGAATATCCGGAGCAAGGAGTATTGATACTCACTGATGCTGATTTAGGTGTTCATGTTTCATCTCTTCCTGATATAGATATTTTGGGTAGAGGGACTAATGTTCTTTATCTCTATGGGATGCTTGGAGGATTTGGTGTAGATGTAGAGGGAAGTAGAGAAAACACCCTATTGGTAGATGGAGGTGCGCAGGCAACGAATGTGAGCCTTAGTCATCTTACTTTTAATAGTGCTAATTGTGGCGATTTACTGACGATAATGGGAGCAAGCAAAACGCAAAGGCGTAGTTTGCAGTTATCCTCAGCAACATCTCTTAGTAATCTTAAACTTGCTAATCTAAACTTTACAGCAGCTGTCGGCAATGTAAGTGTTAATAATGCAGATACCGTAAGTTCGTTTAATACAGCTGGTGTTAGTCTTGATGGGACACTTACTCCCTCGGGTGTTGTGTCGCGTCTTTATTGGATTGGAGGAAACAGCAATAGTGGCGGTGATGGGAACTGGAATAATCCCGATAACTGGTCTACAAGTTCCGGAGGATCACCAAACCATTGTTTTGTACCAAGTGCTACGACAGAAGTTGTTTTTGATAATAATTCATTTAGTAGTGGAGGAGTACACACTGTTAGTTCAGAGGCTTCTGCTGTAGAAAGTGGCGATTTCAGATGGAGGTATACTAATGCTAAGCAGGTTACTTTTTCTGTAAAACGTTTTAATATACAAGGGACAGTTGATTGGTCGGATAATATGTTCTTTAGTAGCAATAGCTACTGGTCGGCACCTGCAATTTATGCTAGAACAGATACTCAAGACTCTATTTATTTTAGGGGGCTGTCGGACAAGTTGTACTATCTAGAACTTGAAGGGTCAGGGACTTACATTTTCGCTGATAATCAGGAGGTACATCCTTTTACAGCTCGTAGGTCTTCAGCTTTTATCAGGCAGAACGAGTGCTTTAGGTCAAGTGTTGACAGCTTAGTTGTTTTGAGTGATATAGTTTTTAGGGGGAATTTATATTTTGGCTTGTCTTCCAAAGGAGAATACAAAAATTGCGGTGCAGTATTTAAAGCTTCGTTTTCAATGCCTTTCACAGAGTCGGGAGATTATTATATGTATGTATATGGTAATTCTTCAGATCCTTCTCGTCGGGGCAGATACACCTTTGAGGGAGACTTTATTCTGAAATATACCTTAGGCCGTAATTGGTGGCGTTATTTATATGTTTATGGACATACGGATCTTCATTTTAAGGGGCTCATGAATGTTCAACAAATGATAACCAGAGGAGAAGATATAAAAATTAATATTGACAGTAAGAGTAGTATATATAATATAGATTTCTTTAGCTATAATAGCTCAGAGCTTAATTTTAATGGGACAGAAGATGTTAATTTAGGTTGTTTTTCGGTTTCGAATGCAGACGTTTATTTTGGAGAGCGGAATGTTAATTTTTGGGATTTAGATCAGCTGTATGCAGATGTTGGCTACTATTACACATACTCGAATTCACTATACTGTCGAGCTTATAACAACGTTCTTTTTGATGCATCTAAGGCTAAAATAAACGTAAATATGGATGGGAAGTATATCCACAGTTCCAACAAGATGGACTTTTGGCTGGATTCATCCTCCTATTTTAAAGAGTTAAGTATTAATGGAGATGGAGAGTCGCCTGAGCAACAGCTAGATTTTTATCTTGTTCCTAATGTCGATGTGCTAACATTCGCTGGAGAAGCTCGAAAATATAACATTGCTTACAATGCAAAATTTGGGAAACATTTTGGGAAGATAGATTCCATGAGTATTTCAAGCCCTTCCACTTTTGTTTTGTATGGAAATCAGAATTATCAAAATATAAAATCGAGAGTTCTGACTGATAATTTGGAGAATTGTAAGTACTTCACAATCTATTCTGAGAGTTCTACTTACAAACGTAGTTTGATTGTAGACGAGCCCTTTGTATTCGATAATGTTATTATGAGTAATATAAAGGCAGAGGTTAATGGTGGTCTGGGAATGGCTACTGCCAACGGTTTTATTCCTTACGAGGGGACAGGTAGCGACATTGAGGGTTTTTCTCTGAACGCCTCAGCAACAGGCTCTAACACATTGTACTGGATTGGAGGAACAAGTAATGGAACAGGTTCTTACCGAATAGACGATCGTGGTAACTGGTCGGCAACATCGGGTGGAGGACCAGCTTCGAATTGTGCCATTACCGACAACCTTACTTTAATATTTGACAGAAACTCCTTTACATCAGGTCATAGCACGCAGGTTCTAAAACCTTTAGATGCTGCCTATATATGCTCCTACAAAAATATTAAAGTAACTGCCGATGCCTTAACCAATGTGCCGGGACAGACACTGGAGTTTAGCAAAGTTGGGCAGATAACGCTTTCCGGGAACTTAGAGATTAGGTCGCCAAGAGTGGTGAGCGACTCAACTATCTTTGTTTTGGAAGAAAACAAAACCCTAGGCTTTGAGCATACTATCTATGCCTCGGGAAATGAACTGAACATAGGTTTTAAGGTCAATGACAACACAACAAAAAACAAATATCGTTTCAAGGATGACATAACAATAAAAACAGCCACTTATCTTCATTATATAGACAACAACAACTTGGGAACCTATATGTCGTACTCTAGGTTTACTAGTGATTCTGTTATATTTGAGGGGCGCACAGTTTTTAATACTCCCAGCGTCATGTGGGGAACAAGCTCTAGGCTCTCTTATAATTTTCATAATATTCCTGCATCTAATGTCTTGTTTAAGAAACCTGTGTATATAAATGATGTGAACTATGTTATATCTAATTATTATGCTCAGGACATAGTGTGTATGGATTCACTGATAGTGTTAGGCAGCAATACTTCGATATACTATTATTTTCCAGGAGGAAGTGTCACAGACTCCGTAGAACTCCGTGTTTATGGCTATGCTGATATTGAGTATGAAACCTTTACATATACGGATCATCAATACCTAAGGACAGAACTATATGGGGGAGGGAAGTTTGAGCGATTTAATTGTTCTTTAGGGACTTTGATCTTGAATGGAGACTATGAAATTGGTTATGTTTCAGTGGGACGCCTAGAGATGGCAGCCAATAGTACCTTAAGTATAGGGTCAAATTTCTATCATTACAGTTCATTAAGGGTCGATGAATTATATCTGGGAAATAGAGCAAGCATAAATCTACCAACATTTAACCTTGTTGATGCAACCAATTCTTCATATAACTATAATAATTACGAGATATATTTAGGACAAGGAGCCTCAATTACTTTTAAGTCTATAGTGCGTAAGTACGGGACTGCCTACGGAGGAGAGCCAGGTTCTAGCATTACTGTTAATAGCTCTTTCAATGACCAAACAGCAGGTTTTTTAAATAACAATGTCGGGCTTAGTAATACAGATATTTACGTCAAAAGTTTAGTGTCCAACTATATACCTACGGATGTAGGGATAAACATAGAAGGATCAATGAACAAGTTTAAAAATATCTACTTCGAGGGCTTTGCCGACCAATACTTATATCTCCCTGCCAGCTCGACACTAGACGGCGACTTGCATTTGGGATATGGTACCGATGGAACTTCAACCGATGGGCGTAACTACACTGTTGGTAATGAGTTTGATGAGAGCCGATTAATCAGTGTTGATAGTATCATATTATATAACGTACCATTGTCGCTCACCTTGTCCTCCAACGCTACTCTGAATGCTCGCAGTGGATTGGGCATCTACGGGCGAACTCCGTCGGCGTGTGTGGGGATGTCTATGCGTGCCACAATCAGCGACGATAGTCAGTTGGCAAAGTTGACCCTACCTCACGGGTTGAATTGGAGCTACTCACAGGTTGCCTACGTAAACCCGAGTTCAAACAACGCAAATCACTATGATTACAAGCTGGGAGTAAACTCTGCGTACACCGGAAATGTGGGTATTACCAATTGGCAAGTGTCGAGCGAGAACTATGTTCTGCCAACTCCCTCATTGTCGCTTATGATTTTTGAAGGCGATTCGGTAAATGTAGATGTAAGAAATCTGGCATATATGGATCATCTTACTTATTTTGAGTGGATTAAGGCAGATGGCATCACTAAGGTCTACGACACAACAATGGTTTTTGATATATACAGTGACCCTATCACGCTGAAGATGCATTATGGCGAAAATTGTGTGCTGACTACCGCCCTTGAAGCTCCCATTCGTCTTGACTCTTTTGATAATACTCGCTACTATTACGAAGTAAATACTGACGGCTGTAGTTTCGTTACCAATGCCGATACTTTCGATGTTACCATCGCACCGGGAGGTACTCTGACAATGGATTCTTCCGTAAACATAATCCAAAATAGCATTGACAGTACTTGGTCGCTCAACGGAGTGAAAATACCTTATGGAACTACCTACGTAGTGTGGAGTGGACTTAATATTATGGGTAATGATACGGTTATCACTCGTGATACCATATACTTGGAAGTCGGCGATACTCAGCCTCCGACCCTCACTCAGGCAGATACTGCATTTACAATAACTCATGGCAACTATTTATTGCCGCTTGTCAACTCCGATTATTCCTTTATTGACTATGCTGTACCTCACGATTTCTGTGGGATTCTTGATTCCCTTATCAATTCACCTGCACAGATGAAAGATATTTGGGGCGACAGTATTCCCATAAACGTAACAGCCTTCGACCCACACGGCAACAGTAGTACTGCGACCTACTACGTCTATGGCTGTGGTGAGTTTGGACAGAGTGATACTCTCAGCGTCCATCACAATGGAACACTGCAAATAAATACTGCGGGCTTAATTGCTAACGATACGCTTTTGGCTGTTCCTTCGGGGACAGATTTTGTGGAAGTGCTGACAGGTGCGACGGGTAAGGGAGTCATTACTTTTGCAGGTGGAATTTATACTTACGACCCCCTCGGCACTTATTTAGGTATGGATAGCTTTAGGTATGTCGTAAACTATCAGTCGTGTTTGGATACCGTCTGGAGCTACTTCGATGTAAACAATAGGTGTGTCGAACTTGCGCAGAACGACCATGCAACATTGATAGGCATGGCGGGAAACAGCGTGAAAATACCCGTTTTGGATAATGATAATGCCACTGGAGCAACATTATCCATAATCACAGCTCCGACAAAAGGTACAGCAGCGATAAGCAACGACAGCATCGTATACACCACCAACGGAACTTACACCGGTTTAGACAGCCTGCAATACAAGATAGTGAATGGAGCTTGTTCCTCTACAGCGTGGGTGTATATCTTGGTAAGCGAGAAACCGGATCATATTTCGCCATTCAGTTGTGATGTAGTGATGGGAAGTACCAATTTTGATTTTGAGAAAACCATGGGAGGCTACATAGGCATCAGGGACGGCTCAGCCCCTGTTATTGGCGATATCACTGGCGATGGCAAAACCGATATAATTGTGCCGCGCAATAATGGTTCTGACAGAGCATCCAAAGAACTTTTAGTCTTCGAGGCAAGTGACTTGAATACACCTATTGCAAGTTATACCTTCACCTTGGATCTTACCTATTGTGGTATCACGATTGCAGACTTTGAAACTACTGACAACAAACGCGAAATAGTAGTTGTTCTTGCAGATAATTATAATGCCAATAGTACCCACTACCTTCAGGTCTTGGAAGTAAGCGGCACAACTATTACTGTTCCCGCAGCATGGACTACACCAAAGGTGATAAACAAGACGGCTACAAGTCAACAACTGTCAATGGGAGGAGCAGTGCCGATAGTTACAGACCTTAACAGCGACGGGGAAGCAGAGATTCTAGTGTATAACTGCATTTACGATAGAGACGGAACTTTACTCAACGAATTACCGACACACGATTTATATACTATCGGACATCACGTTCATAACGAACCGGTAATTCCCGCAGTTGCAGATATTGATAATGATGGTATCAAAGAAATAGCATTGGGACGAACTGTGTATAAACCTTCGGCAGATCTTCACAGCTTGAATGAGTGGCGTACTATCAGCCCGACAGACCCGAAATACAGTAACACAACAATCTATGATGCCGGACATACAGCCTTTTTGGATATCAACGGCGACGGCAGCATGGAAGTTGCTGTCATTACCCGACAGGGAGGTAATGGAGGCAGCAAACAAATAGTAAACTATATTTGGAATGTCGATAGTGGAGAAATTATGCATTATCAAAACTATGGAGTGCAATACCATGGCGGCTCTGCTTTAACCATTAGTGATATTGACGGTGATACACGTCCGGAACTTGTATTTATGGTAGGAACCGGAAACGACGCAAACAATAGTTCTGGCAAATTGTATTGCTATGAATGGAAGACCCCCGGCGACAGCATAGGGCTACGATGGAGTAAAACCACAACAGACCGCTCGCAGTCAACAACCGTCAGTGCTTTCGATTTTAACAATGACGGCAAAAAAGAGATTGTTTATCGTGATGAGTTGTACTTGTATATCATGAGCGATACAACAGACGGCAGTGGCAATAATCCGGGTATTAAAGTGCTTAATGACACAACCAAAGATGCTTCCCAAGCAGCGTCTGCTACTGTTTCGGAATATCCTGTTATATCCGACATCGACAACGATGGTAATGCAGAAATTATTACTATCGACAGTTATCATAGACCTTGGACTAATGATAGAAGAGGAAGAATAGTCATCTACGAATCTGCCACTCCCGGTTCATGGGCATCAGCTCGCAAGGTGTGGAATGGCTTTGCTTATAATCCTTTATACGTCAGAAAAGATTTGAGTATTCCACGATATACATCCTCTATGTTTACAGAGTTTGGCGGATACGACAAATATCCATATAACACTTTCTTGCAACAGGTGCCTTATGTGAGAGATATACCCGGTGGACAGGTTGTGGTTATCCCCGCGGTCGACCTACATCCAACAGAGGTAGAAACAGTAGGCGAAGCAGACAGCATAGAGTTTACAATAACCATAGAAAATATCAGTAAGGATGCTGACTTTGTGGCAACGGATTCTGCAATAACGCTATATTGTGGTTCAGTAGGAGTAAGCAATGTATTATGGGTGGATAGTTTACCAACAATAGCAGCAGCCATTGATGATGCTACACCAACGGTTGTAAGCTATGCATTCAAAGTGCCAATTGATGTTTTGGGCAATTGTGCAAGCAATAATATTGTCATTCAAATTGCCGACAAAGGCAAAGGAATAGGAGTAGGCGTGCAAGGCGATTGCGATGAAACAAACAATTCAATATCTTTTGCCTTTCATGTAGACTACGGCGATGCTCCCGACAGCTACAAAACCCTTGTAGGTAGCGGCGGAGCAGCACACCTTTTTGATGCAAACTTGTTTTTCGGCGATACCATCGACGTGGAGACCAACGCCTACGCCGTAGCGGCAGGTGCAGACTGCAACGAGCTGGCAGGTGATAATGCCAATAATCTGCAAGACGAGGACGGAGTTGTTTATCTTCAAGCTGCATCACGTTATTCCACTACCTATGCTTCCTATGTTGATTTGAA
>JBKEAJ010000039.1:0-18061 GCA_047972135.1 Bacteroidales bacterium
CTTGCATTCTGTGTTTGATAAATATTTTCGAGGACAACAGAAATATAGCGGGTGCGGTATTTGATATTTTCAATCAACTGCTCTGCCCTGCTCTCGCTAATGAAAGTATGTAAGTATTCTATCAGTTTTCTGTTGTTTGTATCCATTTAGCAATAAGTCAAAAAAAAGCGACCCCTCAACGAAAGGTCGCTAATAATATTTTATTTTGTTGGTTCAACTTCAATTAGCACTGCATTCTTGGCGACTCGGTCGCCCGCCGAGACATTCACCTTAACAATTTTACCATCGAAAGGCATTTCGAGCCTATTATTCATTTTCATGGCATCTAAGATAAGCAAAATATCTCCTTTTTTTGCATTTTTCCCTTCTTTAGCCTTCACTTCTACGATAGTGCCGGGGATAAATGCCGTTATGTGATTTGGATTTTTAAAATAACTCATTCTTATAACTTTATGGCTAACTGCCTGTTAGCTATTATTCCTTTTTTAGATAAGTACAAAACTATCCTGCCTTTATTTTCTTATTACCTAAGCATTAAAACGGCGGTATTCCGTGTTTTTTACTAGGGATTGATTGACTTTTGCATTCCGACACTTTCAGTGCATGCAGTATGCGAGCACGAGTGTCGTTTGGTTCAATAACCTCGTCAACATATCCTCTTGAAGCTGCCACATAGGGGTTAGCAAATTTTTCTTTGTACTCTTCAATCTTCTGTTTACGCATTTCCTCAGGATTTTCTGCCGAGTCAATTTCCTTTTTAAATATAATATTGGCAGCACCTTCGGGTCCCATCACAGCAATCTCTGCGGTTGGCCAAGCGAAGACAAAATCTGCACGTAAATGCCTAGAGTTCATTGCAATATATCCACCTCCATAAGCTTTACGAAGTATTACCGTAATTAGAGGCACAGTTGCTTCGCTATATGCGTATAACAATTTTGCACCATGCCTAATTACCCCTGCATACTCCTCGTCAATTCCGGGTAGATAGCCCGGCAAGTCTTCAAGGGTGATAATAGGTATATTGAAAGCGTCGCAAAATCTAATAAACCTAGCTGCTTTATCGGAGCTGTCGCAATCGAGCACTCCTGCCATGACAGCAGGTTGATTGGCAACAAAGCCAACCGACTCGCCCTCCACTCTGCCAAAACCTATAACTATATTTTTTGCAAAATGCTCCATCACCTCAAAAAACTCGGAGTTATCGACAATTCCCTTTATCACACCTCTCATATCATATGGCTCACGAGGGTCGGAAGGAACTATTTTTGCGACATTTGCATTTTTAGGTTCTGCTATTTCACGCTTAACCGCTTTATGGCTGTTGCTTCTTGGGATATATGAAATCAGTTTTTTAATCTGCGACAAACATTCTATTTCCGTTTCAGCGTAGAAATGTGCATTTCCTGTATGTTCGCAATGCACTTTGGCACCACCCAGCTCTTCGGCAGAGATTTCCTCACCAAGAACCGTTTTAATCACATTTGGACCGGTGATAAACATTTTAGAGATATTCTCGACCATAAACACAAAGTCTGTCAGAGCGGGCGAATACACAGCTCCTCCGGCACAAGGTCCTAGAATGACAGATATTTGAGGGATTACTCCCGAAGCAATTGTATTTCTAAAGAATATTTCTCCATATCCTGCAAGCGAGTCCACACCTTCTTGGATGCGCGCGCCTCCCGAGTCGTTAATACCTATCAGGGGCATTCTCATTTTCAGGGCATGGTCCATTATCTTGGTAATTTTGCGCGAGTGCATAAGTCCGAGCGAACCTCCTGCCACTGTGAAATCTTGAGCAAATATACACACCGGCATATCGCCAACAGTTCCTGTGCCAATAATTACACCGTCGCCATGCAGCACCTTCTTGTCCATGTCGAAATCTCGGGCGGCGTGTTCCACAAACATATCATACTCTTGAAAAGACCCTTGATCGAGAAGAGTTTCAATTCGTTGTCTGGCGGTAAGCTTACCCATCGCCACTTGCTTTTCGATAGCTTTATCGCCACCACCTTTGGCTACTAGCAGCTTACGCTCTCTAAGTTTTTTGATATTATCAATAAGAGACATAATATTCAAGTTTTTTATACGCTACAAAGTTAGTAACTTTATCGGAAAGATTATCTGGAGTTTATTTACCAAGTATTGATTTGGCTTTGGACAAGGCGATTGTCTCACCCCCTCTAACAGCAACAACAAAGGCATCGGGAATGGTTTTATTGATATCATTTTTCGACTGCAGTGCTTGTTCATAACTTTCGAACTTCCCTGCCAGAATTTTGTAGTTATTTTTGACTTTTATGCTCCAAACGTCGATTTCCTTATTTAAAGGATTAGTAAATAGGCTCTTATATGGCACTGCTGATATTTGCACTGCATATATTATGGCATCCTCTGACATTGCCTCAACTTCGATATCCCGATTTAGTCTTTCTGTTTGATTATGCTCGGACGAGGTAGTTTGTGGCTTCACATAGTCGTCATCAACAATGCTTATAATTTCATTACCAGACTCCCACACTACTTTGGCAGCTTGAGATTTAGGTTTATTTTTGTTCTCTCCGACTATGCTTTTTTTTTGCTGATAGTATCCTGAGCGGCATTTATTTTATTATCCAGCATCGAAGTTTCCTTTTCGTTCTCTCCCGTATTATCTTTTGACTCTTTATTTTCTATTGCGTTTTGATACTGGCTTGTAGTTGCATTTTTATTGCCCGACGTTTCAGAGTTCTGATTGCTTGACGTTTCCGAAGTTTCGCTTGAATTTTCTTTACTCAATTTATTGTCGATTGCTCTCTGATACTGATTTTTGACTACACGCGGCTTAGCAACAGGTGCGGTATTATTTGGTTTCTGTTGACTCGCACTCTTATTCACCTTTTTTTCGGGTTCTCGTTTTGCCAGTGGCACATAATCGACACTGTTTGCATAATCAAACAGGGATTCATAAATAGCCTCACAAATTTCGTGTTGTCCGAGGGTGCTTGTCATTTTCTTCCGATTTTCCTTATTTGACACAAAGCCGGTTTCTATAAGCACTGATGGCATCGACGCATTTTTGAGTACTAGAAACCCACTTTGTTTCACACCGCGATCTTTCATTTCAACCGCTTCGGGAAGTCTTTTTTGCACACACGAAGCAAACTTCAAGCTTCGTTGCAGATATTCGTCTTGGAGCAGTTCAAACATTATATATGACTCAGGGCTTGAAGGGTCGAAGCCCTCATATACGGTATTATAATTATCCTCGAGGAGGATAACGGCATTTTCTTTTTGCGCGACGGCTAGGTTTTCTTCGGACTTATGCAAACCTAGTACATAGGTTTCTACACCGCTTGGAGTTGTTGATTTATTGGCATTTATATGAAGAGACACGAACAAGTCGGCATCGGCTTGGTTTGCTATTTCCGCACGCTTTTTCAGGGGAACAAATACGTCGTCTTCTCTAGTCAGAATGACATTAATTTCGGGTTTTCGGGCTTCCAGCTTTGCTTTCAGAAGTTTAGCTATATTCAGCACGACATCCTTTTCGTTAACATCGTCACTCGATGCTCCTGGATCTTTACCACCATGTCCGGGGTCTATTACTATAGTGTTCAACTCTATCTTCTCTTGTGCGACAAGCATTCCGCCACTCAAAACAAAGAGCAATACTGACATGTAGACTTTTAGCGACATAAGCATTTATTTTATCTCAATTAACTATTTCTTTTCTAAATAAGCATCTTGTATAATAATCCTCCGCCTGCAAAGGTAAACATTTATTTTATTTTGGGACATACATTTTTACAAGTAATTTCGCAAAAAGATATTAAGTTAAGAAGCAAGCTTCTAAGATTTAATAGTAACAAAGTTCTATTTATGAAGTATTTTGTAGTATTTTTGTGGCATTCTGCGAAGATATATGATAAAGATAATTCGTTTAAATATAGTACTAACTCTGATAATCACGGTATTCTGTGCAAAGTCGCAAGATATAGTCGGTGAAGCTGCTATTTCCGTCAATACGGACTCTCTTCTCCCCTCGACAGACAGCACACTCACAGACAGTATGACATTGGACACTTTAGGAAAGAACAGGATTTTTGATTATCCTGTCAAATACACAATGCAGGATTCTGGTATCATCTATATGAACACCCGAAAGTTTTTCTTATATAATGACGGCGACATCACTTACGACAAAGTTAATCTAAAAGCAGACCACATAGAGATAGACTTCAACAAGCAGGAGTTGACAGCTGTGGGAGTTTCCGACACTGCTGGCAAATTGGAAGGTAATCCCATTTTCAACGATCATGGTTCGGAATACGAGGCATTAAAGATGCGCTATAACTTTAAGACAGAGAAAGGGATAATCGAGAATGTCGTCACGGAGCAAGATGGTGGTTATATTCATAGTCAATGGACAAAGAAAGTTTCGGAAGATGAGATGTTGTTAAAAGACGGGAAATACACTACTTGTGATGCCGACCACCCACATTTCTATCTACAACTAAGCAGGGGGAAATATATAAAAGGCGATAAGATTATTTCAGGTCCTGCCCATATGGTTTTCGAAGACGTACATCTTCCGCTATACATACCTTTTGGTTTTTTCCCCAGCACTCCGAGCTACTCATCAGGATTTATACTTCCAACCTACGGGGAGGAGAAAAGTAGAGGCTTCTTCTTACGTAATTTCGGGTATTACCTCGCAGCATCGGAATATTTTGACATCACGGCACTGGGCGAGGTTTACACGATGGGTTCTTGGGGAGCAAAGATAAGCACCAACTACAAAAAGAGGTATAAATATTCTGGCGGATTAAACTTCTCCTACAATTTGAACAAAACCGGCGACCCCGAGATATCAGACTCATATTCAGAGAGTAAGGGTTATAGTTTGACATGGAATTTTAGTCAGGATGCCAAAGCCAATCCCAGCACCTCCTTTTCTGCCAATGTCAACTTATCAAGCTCATCATATGATAGAGAGAATTCCTATAATTCCGACTCCTATCTTCAACAGCAAAAATCGTCAAGTATTTCATTTTCCAAACGTTGGGAAAACAGTCCTTTCAATCTGACAGTCTCGGCGCGGCACTCACAGAACTCACGAGACTCTACAATTTCACTGGGTTTGCCGAGTTTAAACCTCACTATGAACAGGGTTTATCCCTTTAAATGGTTGAATAAGAGTGGCAGGAGTAAATGGTACGACCAATTTACCTTTTCTTACAAACTGGCAGCACAAAACTCGATAAACAATGTAAAAGAAAATGAGTTGTTCGATATGAATTATCTGAAAGATTGGGACAATAGTATCAACAACAACATCAGCATAGGGCTTCCATCCATGAACTTGTTCGGGACAATAAACATCAGTCCTACAATCAGTTATGACGAGGACTGGTATTTAAAGAGGTACAGAAAAAGTCTTGGAACCGACACTCTGTCCGATGGCACAATCGACACATTCGAGGTTTCAGAGCAAGAGATGGATTTCGGCAGATATTACAATTATTCGTTTGGCGTAAGTGCCTCAACAAATATCTTCGGCATGTACACCATGAAAAATCCCAATTGGAAACTAAAAGCCATCCGCCACAAGATAAGTCCTTCAGTATCTTTCAGTTTTAAACCGGATTTTTCTGACGACAAATATGGTTTTTACGATTACTATATAGACGAAGATGGCGAAATGCAGTACTACAATATATTTACGGGAAGCAGCGGAAAATCGGGAAGTGAAAGTTCGTCGATGAGTATGAGTCTATTAAACAGTCTGGAAGGTAAAAAATCTAATTCGAAGGACACTACCGAGAATGCTGAGAAGTACACGAAATTCAAGATTTTAGATTTAAGTCTAAATTCAAGTTATAATTTTGTTGCAGACTCCTTAAATCTATCGACCATAAGAGGGAATATCAGAACTACGGTGAGAGGCATGGACTTCAACGTATCATTCAACCTCGATCCCTACGACACCGATTCGACAGGCAGGAAAATAAATCAGTTTATGTGGCAAAATGGAAGTGGTTTAGGAAAACTAGGACGTTTGACAAGTGCCAGCACATCTTTCAGTATGGATTTTAGTTCAAAAGAAGGTAAAGAAAGAATTAGAGAGGAACGAGACCGCAGATATGAGCAGGCTATATTAAATCCGTTTTTAGGATATCGTTCATACGCAGACTTTAGTATTCCTTGGAGGTTTGGATTCAACTACTCTATTTCGTACAGTAAGCCCAATAGGTTTACTGACTATACCATAACACAGACACTCAACTTTAACGGTTCACTGAGCCTAACTCCAAAATGGAATATCTCTTTCACTTCTGGATATGATTTCACGGCAAAGGATTTAACCTACACCTCATTTAATTTATCAAGAAATTTACATTGCTGGGAATTTAATCTCAGTTTTGTTCCCTTTGGACCAAGGTCATACTACAGCTTTACAATTAGGGCAAGTTCCTCAATGTTAAGTGATTTGAAAATAGACAAGCAAAAGAACTGGAGAGATAAGTAAAATTGAATAAACAGAAAACGCTTATACTCAAATTTTAATATGCCAAAAATAAAGCGTACCTTGCGGAGTTTTTTGCAAGTAAATAATACAATTTCAAAGGAAGAAAATACAAACTAAAACAAATGAAAAAAAATCTTTTAGCAGCATTTGCTCTAGTATTAGCAGGAGCATTTTCAGCATGTACAAGCAGTAGCAACGGTGTTAGCGACACAGTATCATTAAAAACGCAGACTGACTCGGTTAGTTATGCGATCGGATTATTTATCGGAGGCAACGGTAACCAGCAAATGAGTTCACTGCCTGGCAAAGAAGACTTAGATATGAATATCGTCATGTCGGCAATCAAAACCTTATTACAAGAAAAGGACTTAGCAAAGCTGGAAAATTCACTAATGACACCAGAGCAAGCGAATACAGTTATACAAGCATACTCAACAACAGCTTCCGACAGAGTTTTCGATACTAATGTAAAAAAAGGAGACGAGTTTTTAGCAGAAAATGCTAAGCGTGATGGAGTCATAGTCACCGAATCGGGCTTACAATATGAAATTTTAAAGGAAGGCACTGGAGCAACGCCATCGAGTGAAGATGAAGTAAAAGTTGATTATACCGGAACTTTAATCGACGGAACAAAATTTGACTCTTCAGTAGACCGAGGCGAACCAGCCACATTCCTTGTCAACGGTGTAGTAAGAGGTTTCTCGGAAGCTCTTAAACTGATGCCTGTAGGTTCTATATGGAAGATTTACATTCCTCAAGAATTGGGATATGGCAAGAATGTAAGACCTGGAGGGGCAATACAACCGGGCAGTGCACTAATCTTTGAACTGGAGCTTTTGGACATAGTAGATCCAAATGCAACAGATAGTACTACTCATCAGCAATAAACATCAAGGTCAGAAATTACAAATAGCCATTATACGTATATAGTCGTATAATGGCTATTTTTTAAAAATACAAATTATGGCATTAAGCGTAAAAGGCAAGATAACACAGCTACTCACAGAGCAATCTGGCACCAGCAAAGCAGGAAAAGAATGGAAAAAACAGGAATTTGTAATAGAAAGTGATGAGCAATTCCCCAAGAGTATATGTTTTACTCTTTTTGGAGATAAGACCGCTCTTGTTGCCGAAGTTGCAATAGGCGATATCGTGGAAGTATTTTTCAACTTGGAGTCTAGGGAGTTTAACGGGAAGTGGTATCACAACATCAATGCATGGCGTATCGAAAAAATGGGTGCCAACACAAATACTACCGGCGACAACACAGCTCCTTTCCCGTCATATTCAGAAAATGACATACCTCCCGAAGCTGCGCAAGGCGACGACCTTCCATTTTAGTATCGGAACACATTATGAACTGGGAGCAACTTCTTACAAGCCAAAGACTGGGCAGCAATAGCAATGAGCACAAGGACGACAGATCGCAATTTCAACGAGACTACGACCGCATTATTTTCTCTTCTCCCTTCAGGCGTTTACAAAATAAGACACAGGTGTTTCCTCTACCTGGCAGCATCTTCGTCCACAACAGGCTGACACACAGCCTAGAAGTCGCCTCTGTCGGTCGGTCGTTGGGACATATCGTGTCAGAACATCTACTCAACGAGGGTAAATTTTCATCCTCCAATCCGCTTATAAGCAAAATAGACTCAGTGGTTTCGGCAGCCTGTCTTGCCCACGATTTAGGTAATCCTCCTTTCGGACATTCCGGCGAGGATACCATTGCCAATTTTTTCCGCAACGGCAATGGCGGGGAGTTGAAAAATCAAATGGAAAAAGAAGAATTTGCCGACTTAACGCATTTTGACGGAAATGCCAATGCTTTTCGCAATCTCAGTCATCAGTTTAAAGGAAGGCGAGAAGGAGGTTTTGCCCTCACCTACACCACCCTTGCTTCGATGGTTAAGTATCCCTATGAGTCGGTTCTCGCAACAAAACAAAAATTCGGATTCTTTCAGAGTGAAAAAACCTCATACGACGAGATAGCCAACAATCTAGGTATCAAAGTCATATCAGACAAACCCATAAAACGAGTTAGGCATCCCTTGGTGTATTTGGTAGAAGCAGCAGACGATATTTGCTATCAGGTGATGGACTTGGAAGACTCCTACAAGTTGAAAATTTTTGACTACCAAACAACCAAAGACATATTCTTCAATTTCTTAGATACACCCGACAATAAACATAGGATACGAGAGATAGAGAATAACTTTAAAATAGTAACAGACAACAACGAACGCATTTCCTACCTTCGCGCATCGGTAATAAGCCTATTAATAAACTCATGTTCAGAGGTTTTTATAGAAAACGAAGAAAGCATACTCAGTGGCACATTCACCCAATCTCTGATAGACTCAACAGCACCACATATTTTGGAGAAATGCGAAGAGCTGAGGCAGTTCTCCATTGAAAAGATATACAATAACCCCTCGGTAGTGGAAGTAGAAATACTTGGACATCGGGTTATCAAAACCCTGCTCAACGAGTTTTTCTATGCAGTTACCAATCCGAGGCAACTGGATTCTAAGAAGTTATTATCCTTAATACCTGAACAATATACTCCTTCAAGTGAGTCAGCCTATCATAAGTCACAGAGCATATTAGATTATATCACTGGCATGACCGATGTTTATGCCTTTGAGCTATACAGAAAACTTACAGGAATAGATTTACCAAAAGTTTGATATACAACAAAGCCCTTCCACTTTAACCACTATTTACTATATTTGCAATCAAAATAAGAAATAGTGTTTATCAATGAAAAAGAACATAATAATTGCGCTTCTGATTAGCCTCATAAGCAGTGAGTACTTGCAGGGTCAAAATCTAAACCCATTAGAACATATGCCCTTCGGCAAGGTAAAAAGCATCAAAGTAAAATACTCTATACTAGACTCTTTCATAATGACTGAGAACGAAGAAACAGTAATGGATAATTATTACGTTGAATATGACATAAACGGAGTATTTTCCAAGAAAGAGTTTTACAGCAAAGGAGGGAAAGTTATAATAAATATAAAGGCACAAGTCAATTGGCGCGATGGGAAGTTGATAGCCAAGGATTATTTTGTGATTCTCGACGAGCCTGTAAAAAAGGAGATATTCATCTACGACGACAATGGCACTATCATCGCTTGCACCGAATATAATCAACATGGAGGAGAGATGTCAAACACTACATACACCTACAATGACAAAAAACAACTTATAGAAGCAAAGACAAAAGCTAAAGGAAAGGAATACTCTGAGACAAAGGAGTACAAATACAACGACAAGGATATATCTACATTTTATTATCCGCCAAATAACTCAGACACGCCCGAGAGCATTTTACAATGTACAAAAAATTCGCAAGGTGACATATTGGAGAGGCGATACACCAAATCGGCAATATCGGACACACCTCAAATCACCACTTACGAATACGAGTATGACGATAATAACAATTGGATTAAACAAACAAGCTATAAAGACGGGAAATCATACCTGAGCGCAGAACGCGAGATAGAATATTACGAAAACGCAGAAGAATAGCAGTCTCGTGTCGCCATTTATTCATTAACATCGAGAACCCAACATCCCCTAATATCTTCCGACACTCGGAGTGTTAACTCCAGGCTATCGGCAGAAAAGCGGGAATTATACGCTCCAATAGCGACGTGATACAGCCCACCTCGTCGTCCTACAAATACAGGGGAATAGCCTTTATCTTTCAGTTCCCAGTATAATTTTTCGGCATTTGCACGCATACTAAATTGCCCTGCAATAACGAAGTACTTACAAGAGGTCATATCCAAAGTAAACATTTCACCTTCATCAGGACTAAGGTCATCGGCAGTATTACCTTTTGTTTCAGAATTGTTATCCGAGGGAATCTGCGGAGCAACAGCGACTTCCTCATCTTCTTTTGTATTTTGTACCACGCCTGATCCGGAGTGAGTATTATAAGTTGTGAGTGTCTTAACAAAGCTACTACGAGTTTCATCAGGAATTGCAAACCAAGCTCCCACCAAAAGCACAATTATTATCATTATCACCGCAAATGCAGAAATACCTTTTCTTTTTTTGGGGTTTACCTTCTCCTCTTTCTTAATTTCTTCTTCAACGATTTGTTTGTTATCCTTTTGTCCTGCCAAAGAAATGGCAATGGGCTTGTTTTTCAGAATATCGTCAATGCTTGCTGAGTCATCAATTGCAAACTCTATTTTATTATCTTTGGTCACACTAAAAGTCCCAAATCCTGGCAACAGCACCTTTTTTTTCACAAACAATGCTCTATTTAGCTCTTCTACCTGCTTGCTGATATCTGTGCGAGCATCATTATATGAAACCCTCTTCACTCTAGCCCAATTGGAAACCACGACACCATCGTCAATAGGATTATTGCAATTAAAAGCAATCTCAAAAAATGGCGGACTTATGCTGCCGCCATTAATACAAGCACTCATCCGACTCTTTACAACAGTACCGAAACGAGGAATTACAACAATTCCCTGCTCGTCCAAAATAGTTAACAATAAATCTCCCAGTCTCATATAAAAATATTAGTGTAAAACTTGCATATATACCTCTCGCTAGTTCTCATCCTCCGTCAACGAGTTGTCTATAATTTTAATTTGTTCTTTAATCGTAGCTATTTGCTGTTCTATGTTCTCCACCTTTATATTAACCTCATTAATAAGCGCTTCTGCATTTTTCGTATTAGCAAAGAAGCCCACGTTGTTATCCAGCAGTGTTCTTTCCTCTTCAAGATGGCGCAACTTACTACTCAATTTCTCACGCTCCCTATAAATCAAGTTTTCATTCAAGCCCTTTCCCTTTCCTTTAATTTTGCTGGTTAAGTCCATTATCTTTTGTTCCTGCTTATTAATCCTCAAGGTATCGAAAGCAACATCAAGCGCCTTACTATACTGTTCATACACCTTATCCTTATCTTTGAAAGGTACAAAACCGATAGCATTCCACTGTTCCTGCAATGCTTTCACGGCTTCTAAGTCTTGTTCATATTCCCCTGTGGATTTCAGAGCTTTTACTTTTTCGATGACAGCAAGTTTTTTATCCATATTCATCTGTTCTTCCTCGATAGATGCTGAAAATTCTTCTTTCTTCCTGTCAAAGAATTTATTGCAAGCTGCTCTAAATCGCTTCCATACCTTGTCGCTTACTTTTCGATCTACCGGACCAACGGTTTTCCACTCCTTTTGGAGATGTATGAGCTTATCGGTAGTGCGCCCCCATTCTGTACTATCTTGCAGTTCCTCTGCTTTTTCGCATAGCTCCAGTTTCAACTTATAATTATCCTCTTTCACTTCTTTTTGTCCGGAGAAGAAATTTCGCTTTCTTCCGAAGAAATCATCACACAAGCTCCTAAACCTCTTCCACACCTTATCGTGGTCACTCTTTGGGGCACGTCCGATAGTCTTCCATTCCTCCTGAATAGAGATAACCGTTCCTGTTGCAGCATCCCAATCTTTAGGTGTTTCGGGGAGTTTTTCCAACAATGTCTGCACCTTTTCACACAAAGCTTCTTTTTTTTCCAGATTATCTTTTTCCTCTACTCTTCGCGATCCTATAAACTCATGATGTTTATTATTGATAACCCTCGTTGCGACTTTAAACCGCTCCCAGATTTCTTCGTTCACTTCTCTAGGCACAGGTCCGATTTCTCGCCATTGCTCGTGAAAACGCTGAAGCTCATTAAACGCCTTATTTACATTATCTTCTTCCTGCAATTTCTCGACTTCCTCACAAATACGAGTTTTTCTTTGGAGATTTTTCTTCAAGTCTAATTCCCTGAGTTCCTTATTTATATTCACATAATCATAAAAGCACTCAACACTAAAATGGTAGGATCTCCAGATTTCTCTCACATTAGACTGTGGTACGTCTCCGACCTCTTTCCATTGCTGTTGCAAGTTTCTAAACTCATTAAAGGTCTGGTTCAGGGTTTCTTCCTTATCGACAAGTTTTTTAATCTCCTCTATTATACGTACTTTCTTCTTATAATTCTCTTCTTTCTCCTGCTCGTCGTTTTCTCTATCCTTAGCCCTCTTCGTTTTATACTCCTTAGTAAATCTTTTAATATCATCCTCATAAACATTAGGTTCTACCTTATAATCTGTGGCATCTCCGTTAATTTCAATATATTTTTCTCTGGCGACTTTCCGTTCGTCGTTCAGCTTATTATAGAAAACGCTCTGTATTATCTTTATTCGATTTTGTATATAACTATGGTTTTGCTCGCCTGCAACAATATCTCGGAGAGCGTTAACCAGACCGACATAATCTAAAGTATTGTAATCAATATCGTCATCACTTGCTGCCTCTTGTTCCGCTTCGTCGTGTTCCGCTTCGTCGTGTTCCGCAGTATTTTGGGTACTATTCTCATCAACAACCTCAGCCTCTTGCTCTTTTGCAGAGACTACATCTTCAGCAGCATCCTCCTTTTTATCCACGATTTTCTCATTCTCCTCATTTAGAGGCATCTCATTCAAGTTATCGTTGATTCCGTTAGTATCCATATTATTTATATTATTGATTATACAGTGTTCACAAATCTACAAAAAAAATATCATCTTAAAAAAAATGCTCAAGAAAAAAGTCCTACATTGTTCAACTCTTCCTTAGTAATATCTATCCTCATCTGTTTATATTTTTGCAATTATATCAACAAACAAAAGTAGGACTTTTAAAATTATTTCAAAGCAATAATTAAATAAAGTCCCACTATTTTGGTATAAAAAAATCTATATACCTTTACGCTTCAATTTTTTAAAAATCTTTGTCCGATATCCTAAAATATGAATATCCGACAGTTATATCAAAACAACACAAACAATGAAAATATACACAAAAACAGGTGACAATGGCACGACAGCCTTGGCATACGGGGGTCGCAGAAAGAAGTACGACTTACGCTTAGAGTCCTACGGAACGGTAGACGAGCTAAACTCTATATTCGGTATTTTAATTAACTCAACGATACCCGCAAGCGAAAAAACATTCCTGCAACACTCTCAGCACAAGCTATTTGAAATAGGCTCCATACTGGCATCTGTCGATATCGACAAACTTCCCTATCGCATCAGCGACGGTGATATCTCAGAAATAGAATCACACATCGATAATCTTGATACAGACCTAGCACCTTTGAGAAATTTTGTTCTTCCTGGAAGCTGTATTTCTAACGCCTATTGTCATCTTGCCCGAACAGTCTGTCGCAGAGCAGAGAGGTGCGTTGTAGAGCTTAGTGACAATGAAGCAACAGACGGTAATCTCATCAAGTATCTCAACAGAATGTCCGATTATCTGTTCACTCTATCTCGAACTATCAGTAAATCAGAGAACAAAGAAGACATCTTTTGGAACAGTAAATGAAACTAGGAAAAATAATCGTATAAAAAGTTTGAAGCTAATATTTTTTTTCTATTTTCGCGGAAAATTAGAATATTATTTATAGTTACATCAAATAACATAGTAAGCATGTATTGGACACTAGAACTAGCCTCAAAGCTGGAGGATGCACCTTGGCCGGCATCCAAAGACGAGTTAATTGATTTTGCAATTAGGTCGGGGGCACCATTGGAAGTAATAGAGAATCTTCAAGAAATCGAGGATGAAGGAGAAGTTTACGAAAGTATCGAGGATATTTGGCCAGACTATCCCAGCAACGACGATTTTTTCTTCAATGAAGAAGAATACTGAATACCTAGCTACAACGAAATAGGGTAATAGTTTCTATTGCCCTATTTTTTTATACAATCTATCTACAACTTGCTAAAAATCTTATCTGCCACAAGGTTTGCCTCCGAAATATGCATAAAGGAGTTTTCTGTTTCACCCTTTGAAATTAAATTGAAAAAGCGTACAATATCTTGCTTTTTCTTATATTCTACATCTTCCTGTATATGTTTAGGCAAAGTCGGTTCCGTTCTGTACTCCTTACGAATTAGATCTATATTCAAATATCTGTCTTTGGTATAAATATCCATTCGGCAGGTATCGCCCAAACTTGCAATATTCCAAAGCAAGTTAGCCTTGTAGAACCCGTAGCAAGACAAAACACAATTGACAATATAGCCTTTTTCCTTCCCTATCTTATTCTTATAAACAGTTACATCACAAGTCTTTATCTTATGACCCAACAGATTTATAATCGACACCAAATCTTTTAATATTTCAGTCTTACAAATTAAATCCCCCACCCCATTACGCTGAAAATTAACGCATTGCACATTATCTCCTAAGTTCAAATCACTTTTCATACTGAGAGCATAAGGATAAACACTCCTAACAATCACATTCGCCTGCGCCTCCACACATACCCTTGCCAACAAGTCAATATCAGCCTTCGACAGAATTGGAAAAAAATCAATATATATTGGTGTTTCATACTGCGCCCATTTAATTATTGAGTCCTTGATATTATCCATCGGCGACGATATAATTACAGCTTCATTATTCCTGACAAAGTCGTCAATATTCTCGTAACGCATCTGCTCACCGACCCCTTTATCCAAGAAAAACATATCACTTACCAATAATTCTGGACACTTCTTTTTTATATCCGAAACACTGTCGAGAACCTCCTTCTTATTGCCTATTATGCCACAACGATTCATATTCTTATTTTATTTGCCAACGAAGATAATTATTTTTTTGAAATTTTTATGCTAGTACCCTGTAAGCTGTAAGCTATAGGCAGAAAGCAAAACAGGTAATATTTAATTGCGGACATCTTTAAAGGATTGATAATTTGGAGATTAGACAATTCTCAGGACTTATAGCTCAATAGATATGATAAGCATAAAATATTAGCATTCACCGTAGGGGATAAAGACAGATTTAGTGGATTGTTGATAAGTTTATGTGCTGTTTTTGGTGGTTTTTTCATACCCTCCCCAAAGGGCTTAAAAGCAGGTGCAGGGAGGGATGGAGCACAAAAGGCGCACGGAACGCCACAGCCCCTGCCGTGCAAGGGATGAAGGCGGATTTGGGGCATTGTTAATAACTTTCTTACAGACAAGGGATTTTCAGATATTCGGATGACAGTGGTCGGTGGTCAGACAACAGCCGGGCAGAAAATGTTCTGCCCTTACATTATATCCATCATCTATCGTCATTGCGAGCGTAGCGTAGCGTGGCAATCTGTTCTTCGTTGTAGGAGATTGCTTCGTCGCCAGCTCCTCGCAATGACGTTCTTGCATTTTATGCTTCTCTTTGCTACTAAGATATCGGGACTACGTCCCTAAACAACTAACAACTAAACTCTAGACCCTAAACAATTAAACCTTAAACTCTAAACGATTCAACAATTAAACGATTCAACAATTAAGATGGTCATTCATCATTATTCATTATATTTGCTTCCCAAAACAACAAAATAAACAATAGACATGTACAAAAGCAATAATTTCGTGTTACGTCATGTAGGACCTCGTCCCACAGACATAAGTAAGATGCTCGACAGCATAGGAGTAAAATCAATGGACGAGCTTATTGACAAGACAGTGCCAAAGAGCATAAGACTAGACAAACCACTAAGCTTGGAAAACGGTCTCACCGAGCGTCAGTACATCAGACTTATAGGCAATATTGCTGACAAAAATAAAGTATTCAACACTTACATTGGCATGGGTTTTTACGACACTATCACCCCTGCCGTCATTCTACGCAACGTCTTGGAAAATCCTGTTTGGTACACCTCCTACACTCCGTATCAGGCAGAGATTTCGCAAGGACGACTGGAGGCACTTTTGAATTTTCAGACTATGATTATGGAGTTGACAGCCATGCCTGTTGCCAACGCCTCCTTACTAGACGAGAGCTCGGCGGCCGCCGAAGCGATGATTATGATGTACAACGCTCGCTCTAAGAAAGATGCGAAAGAAGGCAAAAACAAACTGGTGGTGAGTAGCAATACTTGGGAACAGACAATAAAAGTTTTGGAAACCCGTGCGCTTCCCTACGGCATAGACCTTGTATTCTCCGATGATATACTTGGAGCTATTGATGAAAAGACCTACGCCGTCATCACTCAATTTCCGGACTCAAGCGGAGCGGCACACAGTGGCAAAGAACTTATTAAGACTCTAAAAAATACTGGAATACAGGTTGCTGTTGCAGCCGACTTGTTGAGCCTTGCTCTATTCACCCCGCCGAGTGAATGGGGAGCAGACGTAACATTTGGAACTAGTCAACGCTTTGGTGTGCCTATGGGTTTTGGCGGTCCTTCGGCAGCGTTCTTCGCATGTACTGATGATTATAAACGTCAGATACCCGGCAGGATAATCGGAATATCTAAAGATGCCGACGGCAATGAAGCCCTGCGCATGGCTCTACAAACAAGGGAGCAGCATATCAAGCGTGAAAAAGCGACATCTAATATCTGTACGGCACAAGCTCTCCTCGCCACTATGGCAGGCTTCTATGGTGTTTATCATGGTGCTGAGGGCATAACAGCCATAGCCAATAGGATACATGCAATCGCACAATTGCTTGAAAAACGCATAGTGGAGTTGGGCTACAAGCAAATCAATAAAGAATATTTCGACACTATCACTTTTGAAATACCTGATAATGTTGATATTAGGAATATAGAAAGAATATCCTTGGAATTGGAAATGAACTTCCGCTACTTTGAAAACGGAAATGTAGGCATCTCCATTGACGAAACAACCAACCTCGACGATATAAACTGGATAATAGAGACCTTCTCAGGAGCTGCCAATAAGCCTTTTGTAAAAGAAAATACAATTCCTCTGGAGGGGACTGTTTGTGCATCCGTAAAAAGAAACTCACCGTTTATGCAGCAAGCGGTATTCAAAAAATACAGGTCGGAAACCGAGATGATGCGCTATATCAAAAAGCTGGAAAGAAAGGACATATCACTCACCCACTCAATGATTTCGCTAGGCTCTTGCACCATGAAACTCAATGCGGCAACTGAAATGCTACCATTGAGCTGGATAGAATTTAACGGCATCCACCCTTTTGTTCCCAAAGACCAAGCAGCAGGCTATCATCAAATGATGAACGAGCTATGTAGAGATTTAGCCACTATAACAGGTTTCGACTCAGTGAGTTTACAGCCCAACAGTGGAGCGTCGGGCGAGCTTAGCGGATTGATGGTAATACGCGAATATCAAAAAAGTATTGGCGAAGGACATCGCAATCTTGTGATTATTCCGTCGTCGGCACACGGCACTAATCCTGCAAGTGCGGCGATGGCAGGTATGGATATAAAGATTGTCCCTTGCGACGACAAGGGCAATATCGACATTGAGGCATTAAAAATGATAGCCGAAGAGAATAAAGACACATTATCATCCGTAATGATTACTTATCCGTCTACCCACGGAGTATTTGAGGAAAAGATTATGGAAATGTGCCAAATCATCCACGACAACGGTGGTCAGGTATATATGGACGGCGCCAATATGAATGCACAGGTGGGCATTACCAATCCGGGCTTTATCGGAGCGGATGTTTGTCATCTCAATCTTCACAAGACCTTTGCCATCCCTCACGGTGGTGGCGGTC
>JBKEAJ010000040.1:0-40108 GCA_047972135.1 Bacteroidales bacterium
CTTTCACATTAGGACAAGAGATATTAAGTTCCATTGCAGGAATATTGTCAAGAGCATTTATTGCTTCCGACAGTTTTATATAATCATCAATGGTCGAGCCGTTTACATTCACAACAACATTCGTGTCATATTTTGACACACGAGGAAAAATACGCTCTCTGAAATCCTCCAAGCCTTTGTTTTGAAGCCCAACTGCATTAAGCATTCCCGATGGAGTTTCTGCCATACGTGGATAAGGGTTTCCCTCTCGTGGCAGCAGGGTTAAGCCTTTGACGAATAGTCCGCCCAAATCGTTTATATTTACAAAATCCTCAAGCTCCTCGCCGTATCCACAAGTTCCTGATGCCAATGTTATTGGGTTTTTAAACTCCAAAGCACCTATTTTCACCGATAAATCTACCATGTCAATTCTTTTGTGTTAAACACTGCGCCCTCAGTACATACGCATCTATTGCCGGTTGTTGTGGGTTCTACACAGCATAGGCACACTCCTATTCCGCACGCCATTGTGTTTTCGAGCGACACCTCACAATCCACACTATTTCGTTTTGCAAGTTCAGCAATAGCCTTCATCATCGGCAGGGGTCCACAGCAATATATTCTGTCATAGCTACTTGCATTGCTCATCAAGGGATTATCCGTTACCAGTCCTTTTTCGCCAAAGGAGCCGTCATTGGTGGAATACGAGAAGTCTGCAAAATCGTGATACTCCTCCACCACACACAAATCAGACTTACTCTGCGCCCCAATTATCACCTTGCAGTTCTGCTTGTTTGCTATTGCTTTTGATAGAAATAAGATTGGTGCAAGTCCGCTGCCACCACCCACCAAGAGTACTTTCTCATTTTTTCGGGGAAGTGTAAAGCCTGTCCCTAGAGGCATGAGCATATCAGTATGGCTACCAACAGGCTGACTGACAAGGAAATTCGTAGCTCTTCCGACATTTTTGATGATTAGCCCCAAGCGTTTTGTGCTTTTGCAATAGCTGAACACCGAAAAGGGTCTTCTCAGAAACACCCCTAGCTCTTTCACCTTAACATTGGCAAACTGCCCTGCTTCAATTTCAAAATCAGCATTCCCATCAAGCTTGTAGACAAGCTCAAAAATATCCTTTGCCAATACTTTACTCTCTACTAGTTCAGCAGTAACTAACCTTTTATGCGACATACTCATCCTAATTTTGCTCAAAAGTACGCTAATTGGTTGGGATAGGCAAAAAGATTTTCGGGTGAATATCTCCAATTTCTTAACCAAAATCAATTAGCAAAAAAAAATGAAGTGCTACCTTTGCTTACTAAAATGATACAAATGAAAGAGCCTACACCTGAGAATATAAAGAAACTATTTGACAACTATTTTAAAGCTGATTTATCAGTTTGGGAGAAATTTTCAAAGCATGTATCTGTACGAAGATATCGAAAAAACGAGAATATCAAGGAATATAACTCTGTGGAAAAATATGTGAATATATTGATACATGGGTCTGTCGGTTTATTTGTTTGGAACGGTACTGATGACATTTGCATCAATTTGTTTTACGAGCATGAACTATTCTCGGATTATCTCTCATTTTTAAAACAAAAAGAAACTGCCATCAAGTCTCAGGCACTAGAGGATTGCGAGATATGGTCAGTTCGCTATGAAAGTCTGCAAGGTTTGTATCAAGAGGGTGTTGCAGGCGTACACGTAGGGAAAATAATTGCCGAAGAGCTATTTATAGAGAAGCAAAGCGAACAAATAGACCTGCTAACACTCTCTCCTACTGAGCGGTACAAAAAGTTACTAGCTGAGAAATCCAAAATTTTAAGACGAACTCCACTCAAAGTTATAGCCTCTTATTTGGGAGTTTTGCCAGAGAGTTTAAGTCGGATACGAACCCGTATATAGTTCTTAACCGAAGTCATTTTCTTCTGACAAAATCCACAGTACTTTCGCACTAAACAAAAGAGTTATTCTTATGCGAAAGATTTTTGTATTAATATTCTTGGCTATATCAAGCTTCGTATATTCCCAACAGACACAGACTATAAAAGGGACAGTAAGTGCCAAATCTGACCTATTGCCTTTGTCGGGAGTCCAAGTTATCGTTGAAGGTAGTGAGCCATTTATCGGAACAGTAAGCAACACAGAAGGACACTTTGAACTTCCCGAACTGCCACTAGGTGTTTACACACTAATTTTCAGACACATAGGACACAAAACCATTCAAATTAGAAATCTAGTATTAGAGTCGGGTAAGCAGCTTTCTGTCCCTGTCATGTTAGAAGAAAATGCTTTTGAAATGGGCAATATAACCGTTACTGCCTATCGTAAAGGAGAGCTTATCAATAATTTTGCAAGTGTAAGTGCCCGTTCATTTTCGGTTGACGAAACGGAACGTTATGCGGGGACTTGGGGCGACCCAGCACGAATGGCAAGGAATTTTGCAGGAGTATCGGCAGCAGGCGACAGCAGAAATGATATTATCATCAGAGGTAACTCTCCCATAGGGCTACTGTGGCGTATCGATGGAGTTGATGTACCAAATCCCAATCATTTTGCTGCGTCAGGAACTACAGGAGGACCTGTCAGCATACTAAATAATAATACATTACAAAGTTCAGATTTTCTCATCAGTGCCTTTCCTGCGGAGTATGGAGATGCCATGTCCGGAGTTTTCGATTTAAATATAAGAAACGGCAACGAAGACAAATATGAATTTATGGGACAAGTTGGCTTTGGAGGCTTTGAGGCAATGGCAGAAGGTCCCTTATCAAAAAACTACAACGGTTCTCTCCTCGTTTCATATCGCTATTCCGTAATGGATGTCATGCACAAACTAGGGTTCAGCGTAGCAGGAGGGGCAATACCCAAATATCAGGATCTGACAATGAAACTGCACCTTCCGACAAAGCATCTAGGAAATTTCTCGGTGTTCGTCATTGGCGGGCTAAGCGATATTGTCTACAAGGCTGATGAACTATCTGAAAATGCGGACAACTACAATGTAGGTGAAGACGAAAATTTATATAATGGCTCCGACTTACTTATAATCGGAGGGAAGCATAAATACGGCATCAACGAAAACTCCTCTATCCACACGGGAATAGCTATTTCCTCATCACGTCTTTACACTTCCGTAGACTCTGTTATTCCCAACAATCTTGAAAAACATTACTTCGGCTCTTCGCAAAACAACACAAACATCAATATATCAAGCAAATACATATTAAGAGCAAACAGTAGAAACTCGCTTAATATTGGAATAAGCCTCGATAAGCAAAACATTAATTACAGGGACAGTATTTTGACAAACTACAGCACATATAATCCTGAAACAGATACTTACAGCGACACGACAGGTTTTATCTCCCTCATCAACACAAAAAGAAATAAGCTGATTACAATAAAAGCATTTGCTCAGTTGCATCATAGTTTTTCAAACAGCCTCAGACTCAATCTCGGACTATATTTTCAACAATTTATGTATAACAAAAATTACTCTGTTGAACCACGATTTGGATTATCGTACAATTTGAGTCCCAAAGACATAATATCTTTGGGCTACGGCATTCACAGCAAGATACCTCCTGCTTTTTACTATTTCACAGAAAACGACACTAACAATCAGATAATTCAGAATAACTCACAACTGAGCAATACTGATTTAAGCTTTATAAAAGCTCATCACCTCGTGGCAAGTTTTGACAGAATGTTCACAAAGAATCTACATTTCAAATTGGAAACCTACTATCAATATCTTTACAATGTTCCAGTCGAAAAAGAGGCATCTTATTACTCGATGCTAAACGAGGGAGCAACATTCTACATAGAACACAAGACCGAGCTGATAAACAAAGGGACAGGCACAAACTACGGAATAGATTTAAGCATAGAAAAATATCTAAACAAAAATTGGTATTTGATGTTCACGGGGTCTTTATTTGACTCAAAATACAAGGGAAGCGACAATATTGAGCGGCATACTGCTTTTGCTTCTAATTTTTCAACAACCTTGCTTGGCGGTTATGAATATCGATTTAATGAAAAGTTTTCTATAGATGCCAATGTAACAATCACTTTTTCAGGAGGTTTAAGAAGTAGATTTATTGACCTTACTGCATCAATCTCAAAAGGAGAAACCGTATATAACGACGACAAAACATACTCAGAAAGAGAACCAAATTATTTCCGTACAGATTTCAGCATTTCCTTAAAGCAAAGCATACACAAGTTCTCTCATAAACTAGGTTTTGACTTTACCAATATCACCAATCAAAACAATGTTTTCATTAGTAAATTTGACATGAACAGCAAAAGTATAAAATACAGCTATCAACAGAAGTTCTCGGTAATGACACTGTACAGGATAAATTTTTAAATATCAACAGTCGAGGGTTCATCAAGAAAATAGTCTTTCGCTTCGGGTCCCATGTTAAATATCAGGTCTATTATGCTTAGGTTCTCCACAAAACCAAACTTAGTATCAAACACTTGCGGATACTGCTTAAAAGACTTATTTACTCCTTTAAACACTATATCCACCACCCCGCTATTAGAATACACGTCCTTATCATAATATTTAGTTTCTACAAAAGACATATCAATTCCTACCACTCCATTAATTACATTTAGCAAGGATATGTTAAATTCATACAGGAATTTAAACTCCTTATGATAAAAGGGTTTAAAATCGTCCGTAAAGTACTCAAAAAATGGTGACGAGGAATAAGCAGAGACAATACTGCGCCAATGTTGCTTCTGCCATGGCTCATGGTAAGCTATTTTTACATCCTTAATATTGGTCTTTTTACTTCGGGCGTGTTCAAGGGGAATAATTAGCTTTAGAATTCCGTTGGCAGCAAGAATATTACAACGGTTTCTGAATGTTTGCTTCACAAAGTTCTCATACACTTCTATATACGGCTTATTATCAGCGACAAGTGCTGAGTAATAAGCGATATTTGGGAGGTATGCAGTCGAGTAAATCATCCTAGCTTTGTCGGGGACAAATGAGATAGTGGCTACTCATCGAAAAAAGACTTCCCATTGTCTTGCTCCTCCACAGCATCGAGGGACAGTTCATGCGATTCGTTACTGTTGTTGCGAATCCCTTTGTTTAGAGCATCTAATTGTGCATTTAGGTTTTTAATTTCCTTTTTCAGCGAAGCCCTTACCTTTCTCAATTTCATCGAATTAGCAATATAAAACGACATCCCTACCAATATTCCCAGTACCACACAAATGATGGTCAAAAGAGCTAATGAGATTGTAGAGCTCGACCAAAACAAAAAGTCTACATTTACACTTGTGGAGTTTTGTATCGAAAATATTATGATACAAACAAGAGTCAAAATCAAAAATACTGTACCTGCTTTCATCTGTTTATATTTTGTTTTTTTAATTGTCAGACCTGCCTTGCCATCCATGTTTTAGATATTCAATCCTATCAGCAGTCTTATTCAAAATCGCATTTCAAAGATACTAAGAATTAATAATATACTAGCTCCCAATGTAAAAATAATAATACCAGACATACATTTACAGGCTCTATAACATTTTGTGTGGGTAAATATACGATTTAAATATATTGCCTCGTCGCCAGCTCCTCGCAATGACGTGTATAATTAGTGTCTGTTCATAATGTCAAGTGTCTGAACTATTCTTTACAGAGCCCATTTACAGCTCTCATCGCAGGAATTTATTTAGTCCTGAGACAAATTGCCTAAAACTCGTCGAAGTATTATCATCAATATTAATAATAGGAGCAATATTACAAGCGCAGTAGCTCTTTGAAAAACTTTTAGAAATTCTTTTCATTTCCTCGCTACCGTTCAATCTATCAACAACTCTTTTCAAGCTCTCGACAAGATATGCGCACTATCAATGGAATTTCAGAAGATTCATTTCTCACAAGATTTACTAGAGTTTCTTTCAGCTCCTTACAATCTGACGAATCTTGGTCTTGAATGAGCATCAGCAACACTCTACTCGGATACCTTTTATAGGCACGCACTCTTTTGGGCAAGTGCTTCTGTAAGTCATCTTTACCCTCATGTGGATAAATAAAACAATTAATATCAAGTTAAATACCTCAGGAAGTAAACTTGGAAGTAAGCCCTTCAAGAATACTTCCATTGAAGGTTCCTCTACCAGTATTTCAAGTTGCCTTTTCATGAAGGGTCAATCCCTATAATAGTCTTCGATTTCCACAAATAGCCAAGTGGATTTCCTGCTTCACATTGTGCTCTAAGCATTGGATTTTCCTTTACACTAGATATTTTAGTATATCCCCGTTCTTTTTTCAAGCAGAAAACCTCATCAAGTTCTGCTGCATTTAATAAATCTGGACTATGCGACGAGGTAAACACTTGTCCCCCCTTTGATGTATATAGTCTAAACACCTCTGCTAAAATCAATAAAATGATATGGAGACCCATAACTTTCTCGTTTATATTTAAGAATTTCTCTTTCGATGATAGGTTTACCAGCTTCCAATCCTATCTCTAATATATAAGTTACCAATCTATTTTTGCCTGATATTTCAAGACGGAATTGCAACTCTATCAATATATTACCTTCAACTCCACGACTTCTCACTTCCTCGAAACCTCCTCTATTCGCTAAAGCACTACGCACATTCCCTTGCAGAGCCTTGCTAAGAAATGCTATCACATCAAAGAGTGTTGACTTCCCTGTCCCATTAGCTCCAATAAAAACAGCCAACTACGGCAGCCCTCGCAAATCCAAATTCTGAAATGCTTTATAGTTTCTCAGCCGTATAGTTTCTATTTTCATAAAAAATACTCGTTTAGTCCATATTATGTATAACTTTCATAATGCGCTTAAATCTGATACCATCTCTAGCCGATTTTGAGAATACCACCATCAGGGCTTTCCCCACCACGTGGTCTTCGGGTACAAAACCCCAGTATCGGGAGTCCAGAGAGTTATTGCGGTTGTCGCCCATCATCCAGTAATAATCCATTTTGAAAGTATATGAGCTAGCTTCCTCTCCATTGATAAAAATTTTCCCATCTCGTTCTTCCAAGGTATTTGCCTCATACACAGATATTATCCTGCGATATATGGAGATATTATCTTGCGATAGTGATACAGTTTTGCCTTTTGCGGGAATTTTGAGAGGACCAAAGTTATCGTGATTCCACATATATTTGGCATCGTGCGGAAATATTGCGGGGTCATATGAATCGAGACTCTTATAATAAATATCAATTTTCTCTACTGCGGGAATCTTAGTAATCTTAGCTCTTTGTTCCTCCGACAGGGTTGCTACAATACCACTTGCATCTTTCAAGGCATTAGCATCCTCGACACCAAGTTTTTGTAGGTCATGAAGCGGAACAGTTTGCCCCTGTTTGAAGCGAATTATATAGCGATTCTGAATACCGTTGTACATATGGTTTATCTCTCCATTGATGTACAGCACTCCTTGTTTTATTTGCAGTTCATCGCCAGGGATAGCCACACATCGCTTAATATAGTTGTCTCTTTTATCCACAGGTCGGCTTATGACCTTACCATATTCGTTAGGATTATCCCATACAGTCTTACGTCCTATTGTCCTAATAATCTGATAGTAGCTTTGATTAGAGTTTTTTAGCGCAACAGTATCGCCTTCGGGGAAGTTGAACACCACTATGTCGTTGTTTTTAATCTTCTCAAGTCCAGCTAGTCTTTTGTATGGATTTTTTATAAGCTCACTGTAGGATTTTGAATCAGTTCCGGGTATTGTATTGTGCATAAATGGAATAGCCAAAGGAGTATTCGGCATTCTTGTTCCATAGTTATACTTACCTACTAGCAAGTAATCGCCCACCAGTAAAGATTTCTCCATCGACGGTGTAGGTATAACATACAGCTCCACAAAGAACATTCTGATAAAATATGCCACGACAACAGCAAATATCAGAGCATCAACCCATTCTGTAACTGTGGAGTATTTATAACCTTTAGGTTTCCGTTTCTTCCAGAATGTCCAGTTTACTTTCTTGGTGATATGATAGTCAAAAATAATAATTAGTCCCGGCAGCAACCAAAGGTTTTGCATCCATATAACAAGTAGCAGATACAGAAAGCCCCAGAAGATAAACTTAAACCACGGATTTTTTAAAAAGCCAAATGTATTTTTCATTTTATTTTTTCTTTTAGATATTCAGCATTTTGTTCATATTCAAAATGCCCTTATTTTCATTTGCATATTCTGCCGCCAAAACTGCCCCGAAAGCAAATCCTTTACGGCTTTTTGCACTATGTTCTATTTTTATAAAATCTATCTCGGAGTCGTAGGTAACACTATGGTCGCCGGGCACTTCTCCTTCCCGTTTTGAAACGATAGGAACAGTGTCATTATTGCTGTTGCGAGTATTTTCTTCCAGCTTCCATTTTTTGCCATACTCCTCACAAACACCTTCAGCAATGGTAATTGCCGTACCGCTAGGTGCATCTAGTTTGTGAATATGGTGCGTTTCCTCTATTGACGGTGCGTACTCGGCATGTGGTCTCATCAATTTTGCAAGCTCTTTATTGATTTTGAAAAACAGATTTACACCTATACTAAAGTTGGAGGCATAAAAGAAAGTCCCGTTTTTGGACTTGCAAAAAGCAATTATATCATCCCATTGCTCCAGCCATCCTGTTGTTCCGCTAACTACCGGCACACCTGCATCAAAGCATTTTTTGTAGTTGTCGGGAGCCATTTTGGGAATCGTAAACTCAATCACAACATCTGCTTTTTTTAGGTTCTCGGGAGTATTATCCGCCTGATTGTCAAGGTCTATTTTTAGTACTATTTCATGTCCTCTTTCCAGAGCTATCTGTTCGATAGCCTTTCCCATTTTCCCGTATCCTACTAATGCTATTTTCATGTGTTTATCTTTTGCAATAAGCTGTAAGCTATAGGCTTTATGCTTTTGCTGTTTTAAATCATTTGTCATTGCGAGCGTTAGCGTGGCAATCTGTACTTTGTTGTGGAAGATTGCCTAGTCGCCAGCTCCTCGCAATGATGTTCTTGTATTTGCTAAAACATCGATGCATTCGTTATCAACTCACGTGCTTCGTTGTACGGGTTTTCTCGTTTGTACTGCGATTTCACATGCCGCTGAACGACTGCATGGCTAAGCAACTCATTTTCTATATCTTCTCCCAAATGTTTTAGCTTAAGATAGCGTTTTAATATTAAGTCTACTTCATGATATGTTGCTGCTCCGAGTTGGTCGAGGTCTGTGTTTGTAATACCAAGTCCGTCCATCGGCTGAGCATCTATACATGCTTTCAGTGCCGCTTTCTCCTTCTCATCAGTCAACTCCTCCACAAGCAGGTAGTTTGCAAGCTCATACACCTCATGCTTCCATAGATATTGGAAAAGAGAATAGTCGCCCACATCGCCATGCAGTGTCCAAAATCCTAATAACAATTCCGTAAGATTATCGGTAGACATTACCATTCCGCTGTTTAAGGAAGCTGTATGATAAAGAAACATCATCCTCATGCGGGCTTTTATGTTGCCCAAGCGGATTTTGCAGGCATAATCATCGGCATTTTCTTCGGGGAAAATCACTCCTTCTTTCAGAACTAAATAGGTGGAAGTCAAGTCCTTTTCTATAAACACATCTGCAAAAGCCTCGCCAATGTCTTTAGCTCTGCTTATCTCAGCTCCTGTATTTGTTTCAATGGGAATACTGCAGCCAATAAGTTTCACTCCCAATTTGTGGCACACCGGTCTTGCCAGCACCGTGGTCAGAGCAGAGTCTATTCCTCCCGACTCTCCTACTACCACTGACTTGAGACCCGATTTAGTCAGGTAGTTCTCAAACAATTTTCTAATGTTTGCAGTGCTTTGTTTCGCGTCAAAAATTGCTTCTGTCATTTTATTTCTTACAAATAATACGCTGACACATTTCTATTTCCTCAGGGTCGCCGGAATGCTTACCGTCTACATCCGACAGTTTTATTGCCGAAATCGGAGTATCATAATCACGTGGGCGCACCTGAAACAGTTTAATAACTATATTTAGAGGAGTTACACCGACATCATTGGTGAAATATGTCCCTATACCGTATGCCGTTTTTATCTTATCCTTTGCATGATTTTCTATATGCTCAACAGTCTCCAGATTTAGGGAATCGCTGTACACGATGGTCTTTGTTTTTGGATCGATACGCAGCGACTCATAATGCCTGATTACATTGTCGGTAAACACAATCGGGTCGCCACTGTCCCAGCGTACACCATCGAAAAGTTTAGCATGTTTCAGCTTAAATTGCTGAAAGAAATTCGCCGAAGTATAAGTATCTGTAAGTGCAATTCCTAATGCGCCCTGATATACATCCGACCAATTTTCGAGAGCCATTTCGTTTGCAATGCGGTAGCCGAAATGTGCACCGTGATACATAAACCACTCGTGCGGATGAGTTCCTATAACACTTGTGTTATGCTGCATTGCAAACAGCACATTGCTAGTACCTGTAAAACTTCCGTCAGAATGTTTCTTCAACAGCTCTACGACACTGTTATGTATCTCTCCCGAGAAACGACGACGGGTGCCAAACTCCGAAAACTTAGCTCCTATCTTACTAAGTCCCTTAGCTTTACTGATTGTTCGTTCTTGCCAACTATCGTCGGGATGCTGATTAGTTTCTTTGAAGTACAACTCCGAAATCATTGCCATCATTGGGACTTCCCACAGGACTGTCCTATACCAAAGACCTTCTATATACACCTCTAAATCACCACCTTTCTGAGTTATTATGACCTCCCGTGCATTATATTTAAAATTGCGAAGCATATCAATAAAATTGGGAGGAAAGAAATAGCATCTTCGTGTTAGAAATTCTTCCTCCGTTTCTGTCAGAAAGAGTTTTTCCATCGACTTCACTTCTTCTTTCAGTTTTTCTGCAAAGCCTTCGGGAAATTCAGTATTCCCTCTGTTAATAAATTCATATCTCACCCATGCAGCTGGAAATTTTTTCACGATGGCGTGCATAGTGGTAAACTTATATAAGTCGTTGTCTAAAAAAGAATTGATAATCATAAGTGTAAGGTTTTATGGCCATTTAATGGTCTCTTCATCATCTTCAAAGAGCACTCCCCACTGCACTTCTATTACACCATCGGAGTCTAGCCAAAAACTAATTTCATTATCGGGACAACTTATCATCTTGGCATCAGGTATTTCGTCAGCAAAGCCCTCAAAGACCCCAACGCCCTCATTTTCGGCAAGTTTTTTATCTTCAATAAGCTGCATAACAGCATCTTCCGACAAATCTATTAGCTCTATTCCGTCAAGGACAGTAGTCGGACTACTCGATGATATTGATGTCAGCTGCCATCCTTCAATATCATCGAAGGTCAAAGTAAGCCCTAAGTCATCGTAGTGCCACACTTCCGACTGCTCGTCGGAGTCTTCCTCCAAACACATTGTTTCTACCTCATCGGCCTTACCGAGTATTTTCTCTACCTCTTTTCCTTTCATTCCAAAAGACAGCGAGTCTGTCCCTTTCCCCAAAACGACTTCTATGTTTTGCGACATATTATTCAGATTTAAAATTCCCACAAATGTACGTTATTTTTTTAGCTTATCCACACTATTAGTGTTTACGAGCCTAATCTAGGGCTATTCAGCCAAAATACGCAAGCATACCTGACACTAAAGTATCGCAAGTAGCACCAGGAGGAGAGCGGGATACAAGCAATATGCCCGACGACGAAGCAATCTCCTGCAACAGAAACAGATTGCCACGCTCCGCTCGCAATGAGCGGGAAAGGATGGACAGATTGATACTACAAAGCTACGATGTGGGCTGTTTATGGCTGCAAGCCATAATTAATTCAGTCCATGGCAACCGAGTAATGGCTATCGCACTTTACTCGTTATAGAGCAATAAAAATCTTCCGAACATGACTAGGCTTCGCCCTACGCTATCAGACACAAGGCTTTCAGCCTTTTAATCCGAAAATGCAGTTAAGGTTTAGTCCGTAAGACTTAGAGCTTTATTCCATATGGGAAAATGAGCTTAGAGGTTTTTCTAGTATAAAACTATATAAGAAAATACGACTAGCTCCTATCGAAAAACGGATAAACTCTTTATTTTTCAAATTACTTTTACTAAATTCGCATCAATAATAATCGACGGCAAACTTGCTGACAAATAAAAGATTTAATCAAATGAATAAATTCATATTATTTTTACTTATTCCCCTGATATTCACACAGTGTACAGAGGAAAAAGCACCCGAAATCAAGGTGATGACATGGAACATTTGGCACGGTGGGCTTCACGGCACGAGAGCCGATGGCTACCCCAAAGATTCGACAAACACCATTCAGACCACTAAAGTTATACAAGAGGCAAATCCCGATATTCTATTTATGCAGGAGACCTATTGCTGTGGAATGGAGAGTGCTAAGAAAGCTGATTTTCAGTATTCGGTGAGGGCTAGTCCAAATCTGTCTATCCACAGCAAGTATCCTATTGTAGAGGAAATTAAAATGTTTCGTCCTTTCAACTCTCATGCTGCGATAATAGACTTCAATGGCAAGAAGCTCTTATGCGTAAATGTGTGGCTTCATTGGCGTCCTGATTATTTTTCTAATCTCGACTCACTCACTGTCGACTCTTTAGTTGCAGGCGAATATACCACGAGGTTTGCGGAGCTAAAAGAAATAACTACAATAGTAGACAGTCTGCAAGCTCAATACAAGATGCCTGTTATAATGGGAGGTGATTTCAATTCGGGTTCTCATCTTGATTGGATTGAAAGCACGAAAGACAAGCATCAGAACATGGTTGTGGAGTGGCCGACAAGCAAGCTCATGGAAAGTAAGGGTTACACCGACACTTACAGAGAGGTCAATCCCGACCCTACCAATGACTTGGCAATAACATGGGGCTACGAGGCGGTATGGAAGGTTCAAGACCGCATCGACTTTATCTACTATCGTGGCGATGGACTAAAAACAGAAACTTCAAGGATAGTAAAAGAAGACCCTGAAGGAGGCTTTTTCAATTCCGACCATCATGCAGTTTTATCGGTAATTAGCTTAGGAACAAGCAAGTAAGATTTTAAATCAAGTGATTAAAACAGGAGATATTGGAGAATGATTTTTCAATATCTCCCAAAGGGACTTACAGATAATAGCTGAATTAGTTTTTTGCCGACAAGTTGGCATGAAATTCTTTTATAAGCTCATATACTGCTTCAGAATTGCCTTCATGCCATCTTCTAATCCAGAAAGAGTATGGATAATCTGCAAAATATTCTCTATCAACACTCCGCAGTACTTTCTTAACATTCTCGGACACTAGCTTATAATATTCACCGTCTACATCAAATATCCTACACACATCATCACTATCCGCTGCATATAATATATCCTCTACCTTATCTTTAATCTCACTATCCCAATCTTGAATCTCCCAATATGCCAATATAAGAGCTTGAGCCATTGTTGACAGAGCGGAAGTATAATACCGATTATCTTTTTTCAATATTGAATAAATCTGCCTTTTATCAGTTTCAGTAAGAAAGTTTTCTATTTTCTGCGTACTCCTATTAAATTTATTCCACATATATCTAATAAAGCCTGATTTATTGATGATTGCATAAGCATTCATATTATCTATCGGAGCAAGCAGCTGTGTTTTTTGCTTAAGTAGCAGATTTTCAACACTTAGACCTAATGAGTCTACAATATATTTTGCAAGTTCTTGCTTTTGAAGCCAAAGCTCAAGATAATTAAATTGAAAAAAACTGTCACGACTAATCGAGAAAGAATCTATCTCCTTGTTAATATCCTCAATAGATTTTTCTATTTCCATTTTTTTTGTTTCTAATCCTTTTACAAGGGTTTCACTCAGCTCCAATTCTTCCTTTAGACTATCAATCCTTATCTGTATTACATTTTCTTCAACAGCTTTCTCATCATTCTTATTTTTTCAATTTGTAAAACCCCTGCAGTATAAACAAAATCATCCAAGATTCAAAAAGAAAGTAACAAAGATAGGGACGCATATTTCTAGGATTATCCCGTTGATAATAGCAATAAATACGAACTCTTTTCCGCTTGTTTGAATGATTATAGGTAGGGATGTATCCATACTAGTTGCACCGGCGGAAGCTATTGGTGCTAATCTTCCAAAATACTTAAGCATAAGAGGAGCAAAAAGGAGTGTCAGCACTTCTCTAAAGATATTTGCAAGCAGAGCCAAGACAGCCAATCTATCTTGTCCGGTTTCGGCAATCAATATGCTCGACAGGGAATAATAAGCAAAACCTGAACCAATTGTCAATGCGTCTATAACACTAAGGTTGCTCAGAAACAAACTAACAACAATGCAGCCCACGTATGTGCCGACAATGCAAACCAGTGGAGCTACAAGCAGATTTAAATCAAACTTTTTAATCGTTTCTTTTATTCTTCCATCAATAGTAATAGCAAAGCCTACAAGAAACATTAAGCAAAGAAGCACATATCTACTATAATTTCCTTCGATTATCTGTTGAGGCAAGATATTCAAATATCCCAGGAGCACACCGACCACAAAACAGGCTAATATGAGCAGGCTATTCTTCACTTCCTTCCGAAAAATTTTGAATATGCAATTCTCGCTAAGATAACACTCCCTAATATGCTGAACACTGAAATAAGAATAGACTGAAAACCAAGAGTATGCAAGCTATTAACTATCTTTTTATTACCACCTATTGAGAGTCCCAATATAAACAAAAGGAGGAATATCACAAACATTATAATTTTGGAGATACGCTTTCCGCTAAGCTTTGCGAATCTTGAAACGACAAATCCACAAAGAACACCTAGAGCCAATACTATCAGAACTTCAAACATCTCTTTTTAATAGACATCATACTTATTTTTCGGGCGAATATCCTTGTACCATTGAAAATCACGCAAATACTTATCCTCTTCGGGCAAGAACTCTAAAGGGTAGAGAGTGCCTTCCACTTGGTTAATCAACTTGATTCTATCGATAGTTTTTTGTGGTGTCAGCCAGATTATCATTTCGCCGCTTTCAACCTTATTCACTCCCAGCAGGCTATGGTCTTCCTCCCGCATAAAGTACAATGATTCTGCATTTTTCGTTACGTCTACCCTATGCATATATCCTGAGTCTATATATGCAATCATATTAGTTCCTCGTATCTGATTATACTGTCCTTTCAAGGAATCGTCCACAGACGTTATAAAGCTTTGATCTTCAAGGTTCACCACACTACTTTGCTTTCCTGTTTGTTTCATTTTTATGCGTTTGGACACAATTTGGTGTCCTCCATTCCATACAATTGGGTCGTATATCAATTCCATCGTAGAGTCTACGGTATGATAAATCAAAGAGTCGCACACACCTTGCACATCTTCTCGATAATATCGAGTTCCATAGTATGCGAACATCACTTTCTTGTCTTTAACTGAATCGTCGGGCATTGATATAAGTGAGTCGGCGTGCAGAAACAAGGTATCTACTATGTTGGAGGAGTCTCTTTGTGTCATTAGTTTGAGTAAAGCTGAGTCTGTTGCGACAGCAACATCTCCAATTTTGTCGTACACAACTCTCTCTGAGGTTATAATAATATTTTGCTCCTTATCCTTAATCCAAACATTCTTATCAAAATTTACTATTCCTTTTTGGTCTATATAGTGAATAAAATCCCCTTTAAGAATCCTAGAGCTATTGTAGACCATAGGATTTTTTGTTAGTCTCGACTCTCGTGTTGTCGTATTGTAGTATCCACCTTCGGCATAAATAGAGTCATTTTTTGTATATATATCGGTTGGTCCAACTATCGTGGCGACCTTAGTTTGCGTATTATAGTCCAAAGTATCCGAATATATCACAAAGTCCTTATTTGTAACGACTACATCTTTATTAAATACGGCAAGATTTTGGTTGACATAGTATGTTCCTGTTATACTGACTATTTCGTTAGCGGTATCGACAATTCGTCCACTATCAATATATTTTGCGATGTTGCTGACCATATCAAAGTCAACATTATCAGAAAACAAGGTGTCAGATTTATTTTCAAGTTTCACATTTTGCCTAGCATGAGCAATCTCTCTATCACCATCGTAAGTAAGAGAGTCTGAATACAAGAAGAGTGTATCTCCTTGATTTATATGCACATTACTATAAGCATGGACAAGATTGGTATCAATATAAAAATATGCACTGTCGCAGTACATCAATGCACCTTTATGTTCAAACTGTACATTTCCGATGCAACGTCGAGCTTTGACAAAAGCCTCATCATAACTCATTGAATCGGAGTATATGAGTTTCACTCTTACTTTTTCTTTGCTCTGACTGTCATTGGAAGAAGTCATCATATTCTGCGAGAACAAAGAGCATGTAAGAGAACATACAAGTAGCAATAGTAGATTTTTTTTCAGCACTGCAATTTATAAAAGTTCATTAATAATATCATCTACTGAAACCCGCTCAGCCTCTGCCACATAGTTTTTAATAATTCTATGTTGCAGTATATTTTTCGACACTGCTTTTACGTCCTCAATATCGGGCGAATATTTTCCATGCAAGGCAGCATGCGCTTTTGCTCCCAATATCAGATACTGCGAGGCTCGGGGTCCGGCTCCCCATTTAAGATATTTCTTACTGATTTCCGAAGCATTCACTCCGTCGGGGCGAGTAGCAGAGGCGAGCCATACAGCATACTCCATCACACTGTCGTTTACGGGGATACTACGTACTAGGTTCTGATAATCAACAATTTGGGTTTTCGATATTACGGGATTCACCTCATAGCTTTTATCTGAAGTAGTATTTCTAACAATCGTAATTTCGTCTTCAACCGATGGGTAATCCAGCATTATGGAGAACATAAACCTATCAAGTTGTGCTTCGGGTAGCGGATATGTTCCTTCTTGTTCTATTGGGTTTTGTGTTGCCAACACAAAGAAAGGCTCGTCGAGTTTATAATGATTTCCAGCAGCCGTTACAGAGTGTTCCTGCATAGCTTCAAGCAGTGCCGACTGTGTTTTTGGCGGCGTTCTATTAATCTCGTCTGCGAGCAGTACATTTGTAAATATCGGACCTTTGATAAACTTAAAGTGTCTATCTTCGCCTAAAATCTCGGCTCCCACGATGTCGGAAGGCATTAGGTCGGGAGTAAACTGTATTCGGTTGTGTTCAAGACCCAAAGATTTGGAGACAGTATTCACAAGCAGTGTTTTTGCAAGTCCTGGCACACCGATAAGCAGGCAATGCCCCTGACTAAACAGAGCCGTCAACACTTGCTCAATCACCTCATCTTGACCATATACAATCTTTTTTATTTCAATTTTCAAATTTTCAAAGGTACTCTGTAAAAAATTTACAGCTTCGACGCTACCACCCTTACTCATATTCATTATATTTGTGTAAATACTAATCTATTTAATCCAGTTTTTATACTTAAACTGACAAGTTTGATACAGGGGGTCGATGGTGATATAAGTTTTCTTTTGTCGTTCACTAATCCACTCCCCCATCACTTCTTGTTTCTTTTTTGACAGATAAAACTCACTCAGCAACACGTAGTCATCTTGCAGATTTGCTTTGTGGGCAGGGATTCTATTATCGAGTTTCACGAGCTTGTATGTTGCCTGTCCGTTTGTCTTATCGATGTTGTAAAAAGGGTTGGAGATTTCACCAATTTTCATACCGCTAAGCTCCTTACTGTCAGTTCCGTCCACATCTGTCAGCGACAATTTAGACTCCATATTATTACCCAGAACCAGTCCCCCGTTTACTCTTGTATTTTTATTGGTTGAGTATAACAAGGCGGCATCCTCAAACTTGATATTATCTTTTCTTATTTCGTTGGCAACACTGTCTAGTAGTTTCTCTGCCTTAGTCAGTTCTTCGGCAGAAGGTTTTGGAATCAGTATTATATGGCGGGTATTAATAAGTTCATTTTTTCTCTCAATAACCTGAATAAGGTGATAACCGAATTCACTTTTCACCACGTTTGATATTTTATCTCCTTTAAGGTTAAATGCTGCATCTGCATACTCTTTATCCAGTTGTCCTCTACCCAGAAATCCGAGTTCTCCGCCTTTCTGAGCCGTGCCGTCTTGCGAGTACAATAGAGCTATCGTTTCGAAAGAGCGTTCGCCACTTTCGATTTGCTTTTTAAAATTACGCAGTCGGGCTTTTATTTTATTCTCCTCTTCTAGGGTGATTTCGGGTTTTCTGACAATTTCTCTATATTCGATTTGGTCAGGCACTTCTGGCAGGTCATCTTTATCTTGGTCTCTGTATGCATGGCGTACTTCGGCGGGTGTTATTGTAACATCCTTAAGGATTTTCCTATTCATTTCCTGAGTGAAAAGCATCGTTCTGATATTCAGTCTCAATTCGGCTCTGATATGAGAAATAGGTCTACGAAATTCTTTTTCTACTGCTTCTACCGAACCCAGGTAGTTAACAAACTGATTGATACGGTCTTCTAGGGATTGATTAATTTGTTTATCCGTAATTTCAATTGTAGAATCCAGCTCCGCTTCTGCCATCAGCAGTTTTTCTGTGAGGAGTTCCTCAAACACCTCGCATCTGAGATCTCCATCGCTGACGCGTCCTGTACTTTTCTCTGCCAAAAACCTATTTTCTACATCCGATTTAAGTATAATTTCATTTCCTACTACTGCTACTACTTGGTCGATTGAGTTGTTTTGTGCATTTAGAGCATTTGTAAATAGCACTAACAGCAAAGTTGTTACTATCTTGCTCATCCATTTAATTGTCATAAATTTCAGCTTTTTTATTTTTTACGGCATCAACGTATATGCGCCTTTCTAAATCGTCTATATATTTTTTCTTTTTCTGATACTTCAATAGCTCCTTGATATTATCTCTATGGTACTCCAAAGGAGCGGTTTCCCCTTTGTTCCATACACTCTTGACATATAATGCAGAATACATATCATCACTGACATCTTCGAGTTTAGCATATCCTTTCACACTCTGAAGATTTGCGTATCTTGGAAAATACACCCTCACCTTATCGGCGGTCAGAAACAGTATCGGCTTAATATCTACTTTAAATTCTGTTATTTTAGAACACATTTCCAATGCATCCTTATAATTTTGTTCACCTCCCATAGCAATCTTCCTCAAAATTGGCTGCATCTGCGAAGTATTTGCTTTTGGATATGAAACATACGCCCCCTCAACAAGATAATCCTCTAGCTTAAAATCATTCTCGTTGGAGCTATAAAAATTACTGACCTCGATATCTGATATACTAACATCTGAGCTGTCCTTAACAAATAAGTTTTTTTTATATGCAGAAAGTACCAGCTGTTTTACATAGTCGTCAATCATTCTATTCAACTTCTCTGTGGGGATAACTTTCTCAGACATCGCTATTTCAAACAGCAATTGGTCTTGCACCCATTGTTTCACAAAATGTTCTTTCCTTGCATTGTACATTATGGAATCTTCAGACGAAGAGATAAATATGTAATTCTCTAGGTCTGTTTCGGTCAATATTTTATTGCCGACCTTTGCAAGTATTCTATTATTACTTTCCTTATTGTCAGAGTTCTTCACATCACACGAGATGCAAAATCCTGTTACAAATAGTAATACTACGGAAAGAATACTTTTCATTATAAACTGTTTTATTTCTTAAGATTTTGACAGCAAAGTAGTCGTATTCAACATAAACTTGCTTTGCTTAAACGACTTCAAATTATCGTTGCCACTGTAGCACACTCCTTTCCTTACAAACACGGCAAGTCTCTCGATATGTTTTATCAAGACCTCCTCCTCACACTTGTCTGCGTTGTCTATCAGGTTGTTAAGCCACAAAGCATCAACTCCCGTCGCCAAAGATTTCACCATATTTCCTTCATTTTTTAATCCTCCTGACAATAGCAACGAAATATCTGAATGTTTAATTGCCTTATACACATTATAAATTGCTGTTGGCAGGGGAACTCCTACTCCAATTTTTCTATTCGCATCTTTGGTTCTTTGTCCAACAACAACACCATCAACTCCTGCCAGCAGATGGTCTGTAGCTCCTGCAGAGCTTGTTATATTCTCAATCAATATTTCCAACTTTGGAAAATCCAATTTCAAATGTTTTATTTCCTCAAGCACCCATTTTGAATGAGGATGTTCATACTCAATTATTACCGCATCGACTCCTGCTTCATTCAGCACTCCTACCTCTTCATCAATATTCTCGGTCGATGCAACTTTAGAAACTATCATTAGAGAACCATCCTCACACCTATTTGCCAAAGGATACTTTTCATATTCATCTAAAATACTACAACTCGTATATCCCTCAACCTCACCGGTCTCTGGCTCTATCACGACAGCACTCTTATACTCACCAAATGCCAATTTAAATATCTCTATTTTTGAACTGAGCTTAACGACATTTACCCCTTGCTTGTACTTATCGGGTAGCCCCCCGACTTTCAACACTCTATATTCATTTAGTGATAAAGCACTTACACCTTCTACGACATATTGAAACTTCCCATCCTCTCCAAGTACAACAATCCGACTGCCAGGCAGCTTACTAATAAGTTTTATAACATGCTCTACCTCTGTATCTTCATTCACACAGAAGAACTTGCCTGAATATAGACCTTTATTTTTCTTGAGGGATTTAATATATTCGACCCTAGTTTTTAAATCCAGATTGCTACCAAGTACACCTACTCCACCCTGCTGTGCTATAATCTCTGTCAGGTGTATATTCTGAAAATTATTTACCTCAAGAACAAAAGGCAACTGCATACAGAAACTACGCGAGAAACGTGCAGAAATATCCACATCCTCATACTTAGTCTTGCTGTACATTGGAAGTATTAAGACACTATCGTAGTCTACTCCCTCCTCTAATATCTTTTCAGTTATAAACGACATTAATAAATTTCTGACAGTTTAATCGGACAAATTTACAAAAAAAGAGCAATTATGGAAGAGCTTAGTTTAATTTTTCACCACAATTGTGGCAATACTTAGCTCCGACATTATGTGTCTCAGTACCACACGACATACAAAGAGGATGCCCAGCTATCTCAGGTGGTTTATTATCTCGTTTTGCAATATTAGCAGTTACTATTCCAGTTGGGACTGCAATAATTCCGTAGCCCATAATCATTACAAAAGAAGCGAGAAACTGTCCGAGTGGTGTTCCGGGAGATATATCGCCATAACCGACGGTGGTCAGAGTAACAATAGTCCAATAAATAGCGGTTGGAATACTTGTAAATCCATGCTCAGGTCCCTCTATTACGTACATCAACGACCCTATAAACACAGTGCTTATAAGAACGAAATACATAAAAACAAGGATTTTCCCTCGACTTGCATACATCGCCTCTCTTAGATGGATAGACTGCCCTGTAAATTGAGGGTGATTTAATATTTTAAACAAGCGTATCAACCGAAATGCTCTTACAATCGCCAGTACGCTTGTTCCCGTCAGCACTAAAGATAAATACATCGGAAGTACGGCAATAAAATCAATAATTCCATAGAAACTAAAAATATATTTTCGAGGCTTATCAATAGAAAGGACTCGCAAAATGTATTCAAGGGAGAAGAATATCGTAATAAGCCATTCTAATGCAAGTACAAGATTGTGATATTTAGTATCGATTTCTTCAACCGTCTCAAGCATCACGACAACTACACTAAGCAGTATCACACCCAGTAAGATCAAATCAAACAAGCGTCCTGCTTTGGTGCTTGTTCCATATATCACTATATTAATCTCCTGTCGGAGTTTATTCCATTTGGATTTATTTCTTTTATTATCCAAAACCCTATATATTTATTTTTCCGATTACTCCATCAGTTTCTCAAAATCGAATACGTTTTCATTTGTACCTATCTTTAATCCCCCAAAAGTAGGATTTATTCTTAAGTTCTCAAAATTCGCTTATAGGGTGTTCTTTTTCGTTTTACTGCTTAGATTTTGTTGGCAATCACTTAGCCAGCACATTGATATTCAGATATATTCTTATGCACCTAAAGTAAAATTCATCAAATATAATATCTCAAAATTTCATTATCTTTGCAAGTGCAAACATCATTAAATTAATGAAAGTAGTAAAAAGAGTTCTCGCTATATTTATAAAGCTTGCAACGATAGCACTTGTTTTTGGCATCGCCATTGCCTACCAAGGACGTTTTCTTGGTCATAATATCAAATATGAAAACGATACGGAGCTAGATTTGCCGAGCATCGAGGCTATCAAAACACTTATTCCCGAAGCTGCAAGTTTCAGACCTGTCGCCTCTGTGTGGGAAATATCCGATTCTAAGCATCAGATTATAGGGACATTAGAATTTCCTCAGAAGGGGACAGCCGAAGGCTTTGGTGGTAACATTAACTTTGCACTGGTGGTAGATTCGGAAAGTACAGTTCGAGGTTTAATTTTGCTGGGACACAGCGAAAGTTCTGAATATATAGAACAACTTGCCAAAGCAGGACTCTTCAATTCATGGGATGGCAAGAACATATCAGAACTCCGCAACTCTAAGATTGACATTATATCTGGAGCATCCATAAGCAGCAAGGCAATAATAAACGGAGTGAATAAAATATCGGAAGCCTACAATCCATCGGCAATAGAGACAATAAAAAATCAAAATGAAAAGGCAGACATCAGCATACCCATGATTTTAGGCTGGATATGGCTGATTTTCATACTCTTCAATTTCTTGAAACCTCAGGTATTCAAAAAATACAGACTATACATAAAGATTATTACAGTTCTTTTATTCGGATTTATACTAACCAAATTCATCTCTCTCTACCTCATCTATAATTGGTTGATGAATGGTTGGTCTGGCGAAGGGAAACTACTTATGCTTGCAATAATAGTCTTATCGATTATTTTACCAATCCTTACAGGCAAATCATTCTATTGTGGCTATTACTGTCCCTACGGAAACCTCCAAGACCTTGCAAACAAACTAGTTAAGAAGAATATAAAAATTCCGCCCAGAGTTTATTCAATTCTGAAGTATCTGAGAGAAGCTATCTTTTTCGCCCTCCTATTTATGCTTTGGCTGGGCATTTACTTCGATTTGACAGTGCTTGAGCCCTTTTCTGCTTTTTCTTATAAGATTGTCGGCAACTGGGTAATGGGACTGGCAATTATATTTGTCGTTTTATCTATATTTATACCGAGGGCATGGTGTCGTTTTTTCTGTCCGACAGGCTTGACTTTGGACACCTTAAAAACAAAGAATCAAAATATGAAAATATGAAAAGTATCCACATCCTATGTATTTTAATGGCTGTCGCACTGATAGTCTTAATAATAAGAGCCGATTTCAAACCCATTGAAATAGGCAAAAAATCAGCATCAAGCACTGCCGACAGCAAAGGGGTGCTAGAAATAATCCATCAACGCAAGAGCGTGAGAAGTTTCACTGAGCAAAAGGTGTCTAATGATGACCTATTAACAATTGTCAAGGCAGGCATGGCATCACCAACGGCAAGAAACGCACAGCCGTGGAAGTTTATCATTATCACCGATGATGCAATGATGGACACACTCTCTGCCCGCCTACCCTATGCAAAGATGCTAAAAGATGCTTCTGCTGCAATAATAGTATGCGGCGACCTCGACAAAGCACTCACGGGAGCAGACGAGAACTATTGGTCTATCGATTGTGCTATGGCATCAGAGAATATCCTGCTAGCAGTAGAATCAATGGGCTTAGGAGCAGTATTCACCGCAGTTTGGCCTTATCCCGAAAGAGAGGTTCCCGTACGTGCTGCCCTCGAACTCCCCGACAATCTTCGCCCTTTAAATGTTATCCCCGTCGGCTATCCTACGGGCGTAGACAAGCCAAAAGACAAGTGGAAACCTGAAAATCTGTATTGGAATGGCGTTACATCACATGAAGCACCATAGGCGGAATGGTTGTTTTGATGTTGCAATTATGCGATTTTAAGAGATATGGCAGGCACAAGACCTGCCCCCTACATTATGTTCATTTCCTCGTCGTTGATGGGGCATTTCCTAACCTTGGCACGAATGCCTGTGGAGCCACGCCCCATGGCTGCATCGGGGTAGATTTTGTCGGTATATCCCTCTTGTAGTTCGCATTTTTCATTGCTCTAGGGAAGAATAAATCCGCCTGTTTCCTTCTATATAGGAATGCAACATCTCTCAAGCACTTATCAGCAGAATCTACAACAATGTATTTAATGATTTTGTCTCTCTTTATAAATATCAAGCTGAGTTGCGTTCCAAATGAAGAGTTCCCTCCAACACCAACTAGCATGTATAATTTTTTGTCGACTTTTTTGATATGCTCACTGTCAATAGGATAAAAACCACAAGAATCTTCATAAATCTATTTACTAAAACCTTCCCATAATGAAATATATCGCCATGCACCCCATCTATGATAAGCTTTATTACGAATCTTATCATTATCAAGTTCAATTGTTGTAAATGTTTCGTCTAAAAAATTAGCATCAATCACTTGCTGCCATCACTTTTTCCTTACTCCGCTAAATAGAGAGCACTATCTGATGGTAAGAAGTGGAATACATTTAATTTCTCAACAAGGTTTGCAAAACCATCAATTTTTGAATAGCCACAATCGCAGCCCGAAACACATGTATAAAAAGACCATTCTTTTTCATTGCCGTCTTTAAATCGTATTTTTATAAAATAAGTTGTGATGTCCTCCCCCATACATGATATGAGCGAGGGGCTATTTTCTCGGTCAATCTCTATGCCACACGATGTGCCATTCAGCATACCTATGGGAATCGCGTCAATAACCTCTTTCATCTTTGGATATGGAAACACCGATACATCAGAATAATCAGAACGTGTGTTCGACATTCTGCAAGACTCCCCGGGGCTTGCGATTATTGGGTAATCACGGCAGGCAAAAAAACGAGTAAAGCCCTCTTCATTAAAATACCACATTACAGTATCGTTAATGTTTTTCTTTCTAACAGAGTTGGCATTAGGGTCAGCGAAACCATATATTACATAGTCAATATCATCGTGTGTGTAATTACTAAAGCTGTCAATCTTAAATTCTGTTGGGGCGAAGGTCTTTCTACCCAAAATGATGGACACGAATCTGTAAGCCCAAGCTCATTTTGTCTCATCCAATAAACATCGTCCATAATCTTATAGTTATAATTATAGTAGTGCGGTGTGCCGCCTGTAGTATCTACTTCAAAGATTGATAGCAACCTGGTCAGTCGGGGCTGCCCTTTGTAGATATATACTTCATAAACTCTGTTTGCATAACAACCATTCTCGCCGGTGGGAAAAGGGGTTGTGTCGTTCAGCACATATTTTCCATAATATGCACTATACCATTTCTTGTATCCCGTAAAAATGGTGTCCTTCATTCGGGCAAAGGGAGGATATATATCGTTCTCGAAGTGAGGACGCTTTTCCTCGCGTTCTCCCGCCATGTTGGAAGTGCTGCACGACAGCACCAAAGCTCCCAACAGTAACATTAGAATAAATCTCATAACTTTTAGTTTTTTTCTTGTTAATACTTTACTTCTGTACCTCCCTTTCTCGCAATGCATCCCAATCATAGTATTGCAGTATTAATATCGGCTGTTTGCTTTTAGCCTAAAGCGTACGACATACAGCCTACAGTAGCGTGGCAATCTGTTCTTTGTTGCAGGGATTGCTTCGTCGCCAGCTCCTCGCAATGACGTTTTTGTATTTCTAAATAAAGGCTGCTCGCTTATAGCCTAAAGCGTACGGCATATTGCATTTTTAAACGATTAAACAATTCAACGATTAAACAATTCAACATTCATATCATGCTATATTTTTGTTAAACCATTTCTATATTAACTTTTCACTATTTCAGAAGGAAGAGGAAAAACAATAATTGTAAAACCGAGTGTAAGGTATGAAAAGAAAAAATAAAATACAAGAATCTCAAAAAAGTACGCTAATGATTTTGCAATTAAAAAGAATTGTCTAACTTAGCTGTTTATAAAAAGAGGTAGTTTAATTTAAATTATTGGCGTCATGGTAAATAAGGTAATATTAGTAGGAAATGTGGGTCAAGAGCCCGAGATTAGGCATTTGGACAACAACGTATCGGTAGCATCATTCTCGTTGGCTACGTCTGAGACCTACACCAAGAACAACGAGAGGGTAACAACCACAGAATGGCACAACATAGTGGCATGGCGAGCATTGGCAGACATAACAGAGAAATATATTCACAAAGGAAGCCAACTATATATTGAAGGCAGGTTGCGCACACGCTCGTATGATGATAAGGATGGGGTAAAAAAATACCGAACTGAGATATTTGCAGATACAATCAGGCTGTTAGGCAAAAGGGAAGACAATAACAGCAGCGGAGGCTACACCGCAGCGAGTTCCACAGCAAGTCAGCCACAGCAGGTATCAGAGGACAAGACTACTGTTTACAATGAGAGCAATGATGATGACGATTTGCCATTTTAATTTGAGCAACAACACATTGGAAAGAGTATTAATCAATTAGTAATATTTTGGACGCAGACAGTATTCCGCTCCTCGCGAGCATCGACTTGGCAGTGCAATTTTATCCTATATCTACAAAGGCAATAATCTACCTAGTATGTATTGTAGTTCTTCTTGCAATGTCCGCATTTATTTCGGGTTCAGAGGTTGCCTATTTTTCTTTGTCTCCCGATGAAAAGAATCAGTTAAGAGACGAGGGCGACAAGAAGAAAGTTTTGGCACTATTAAAGAAACCTGAGAAGCTCCTTGCGACCATACTCGTTGCAAACAACTTTATCAACATCGCCATCGTGGTAATTTTCGCACAATTTTCGCGAATGACGATGGATTTTGCCGATTCCGAAATACTGGGTTTCGTCATCGAGGTTGTAGTCATAGGCTTATTGTTATTACTATTTGGCGAAATACTACCAAAGGTATTTGCATCACAGCACTCTCAAGGTTTTGCCAAGTTTATGTCAGCTCCTTTGCGAGTATGCATTGTCTTATGTTCGCCTTTGTCAAGCATTCTTATCAGCTCAACTTCCTTTGTAAAAAAACGTTTGGATAAATATTCATCCAACGAAGTAACTATTGATGACATATCGCAAGCTATCGGCTTAGCGTCAGAAGAGGACATACAGGAGGAAAAGGAGATGCTTGAGGGCATCGCAAAGTTTGGTTCAAAATGTGCCAGCGATATAATGATTTCACGTATCGACCTACTAGCCATAGAACATGATTATTCCTTTGAGAAAGTATTGAACATTATCAACGAGTCTGGCTATTCGCGCATTCCTGTCTACGCCGATAAGCTCGATGACATACAGGGCATTTTATACATTAAAGACTTACTGAAATACACAAACGAAAAAGACAACTTTGCTTGGCAGAAATTGATAAGACCGGCATTCTTAATTCCAGAGTCTAAAAAGATAAACGACCTACTATCAGAGTTTCAAAAGAATAAAATTCATTTGGCAATAGTTGTAGACGAATACGGAGGTGTGTCGGGCATAGTTACACTAGAGGATGTACTTGAGGAGATAGTTGGCGACATCACCGACGAGTTTGACGATATAAACGACAAAGGCTACACGAAGGTTAATCGCAACACCTATTTATTTGATGGAAAAACCTCAATATTAGACTTTTGTAAGATTTTCAACATCGACGAAGATGTTTTCGATGATATTTCTGACGAGATAGAAACTCTTGCAGGCTTAGTATTGGAGGTAAAAGAGGCTTTTCCAAAGCTGAATGACAATATCAAGGTCAAAGGTTTTGAAATGACTGTAGAATCAATAGATAAAAGGCGAATCAAACAACTAAAAATCGTTGTTCCTGAAAAAGTTATCAATGAATAGAAATATATCAATACAGATTTTATTTATTGTGGCACTCACATTTATGGGATGCACGGGTGGTTCTTATGTTCCAAAGCCTCATGGCTACTACCGCTTTAACTTTCCAAAAAAAAGCTACCACCAAAACAAGGAGCTGCTCCCCTACTCTTTCAACATTGCTGACTACTCCACCCTCGAAGTAGATAAGGACAAGGATGCCGAACCTTATTGGCGAGATGTTGTAACAAAAACTAGCGACATCAATGCCAAGATACATCTGAGTTACAAGCAGATAGACGGCAACGTCGACAAATATATTGAAGATGCTTACAAGCTAGCATTTAAGCATACCATCAAGGCAAACACCATTGAAAACAATCTTATATACGATACTGTCAGACATGTTTACGGCATATACTATAACATAGACGGCAATGCAGCCTCACCATTTCAATTTTTCTTGACCGACTCCACCAAACACTTCTTGCGAGGTTCTGTATATGTTTGGTCAACTCCCAACATCGATTCGCTACAACCCATCTACGACTTTCTGACGACAGATGCAATGGAGATTATAAACAGTATTGAGTGGAACGACAACATTAAATAAAACAGCCATGACTCTATATTCACGGAAAGTATCGAAATCTATTGAAATTGGAATATGGAAGCTTACCGAAACTCTGGAGGAGCTTGAAAGTAAATACAGCCCAAAGTCATCAGAAATAGGGCGATACCGACTAATATCCAACGAAACTAGAAAACGGGAATGGCTTGCAACACGCATTTTACTACGGTTAATGCTCAACAGCGACTTTCTGATAAGTTACGACAAAGCAGGCAAACCCTGCATCAACGAGATAAGCAAGGAAATAAGCATTACTCACACTTCCGATTTTGTTGGCGTTGCTATATCCGACAAGCCCTGCGGGCTTGATATAGAATCGTTGCACCGACGCTACGAAAGGATTACGAGCAAATTTCTACACTACAAAAACGAACAATGGATGCATGCTCAAACCTCAAATCAGGATGACAGGACATACCTCCTTACACTAATATGGGTATGCAAAGAGACGCTGTACAAAATACTTAGCGATAAATATATAGACCTTCAGAATGAAACATATATTGAAGAAAACGAGAGCTTGTTATCTGCCAACACAATTGAAATTCACTACGAAACCGAAAAAAGACGAGGTAAAAATAATATCCACATCGAAATGCTTCCAAAGGATTATATTTTAGCCTACGGAGTAGACAATGACACGGTTAATTTGTAAATTTGTGCTTTACATCTGAAAATCCGAGTATCTGAAAATCTAACAATAAAGAAAATGAGCAAACTACACATCTACAACACCTTATCAAGAAAGAAAGAAGAGTTCAAACCAATAGAAGAAGGAAGAGTTGGGATGTACGTTTGCGGACCGACCGTCTATGGCGACGCTCACTTGGGGCATGCTCGTCCTGCCATCACTTTCGATTTACTATATCGTTACCTACTTCATCTAGACTACAAAGTCCGCTATATACGCAACATTACCGACGTAGGGCATCTTATTGGCGATGCCGACGACGGTGAGGACAAAATAGCAAAGCGTGCAAAGATTGACAAGCTCGAACCGATGGAGGTAGCACAGCATTATACCAACACCTACCACGATTCCATGAGACTGCTAAAGGTGTTGCCACCAAGTATTGAGCCCTTGGCAACAGGGCATATAATCGAACAAATAGAACTTATAAAAGCTCTCATTGACAAAGGCTTTGCCTACGAAAGCGAAGGTTCAGTGTACTTTGACGTTCAGCAATATGCCGAAACCCACGACTACGGAGCACTATCGGGCAGGAAGATAGAAGACCTCCTTGCCAACACTAGAGAGCTGGACGGACAGAGCGAAAAACGCTCATCTTTGGATTTTGCCATTTGGAAAAAAGCCTCAGATGAGCATATTATGAGGTGGTCGTCGCCATGGAGCGAGGGCTTTCCGGGGTGGCACACCGAATGTACAGCTATGGGATGCAAATATCTAGGCGAAACTTTCGACATTCACGGAGGCGGCATGGACTTACAATTCCCACACCACGAAGCAGAGATAGCTCAAGCGGTGGCATCGAAGGGAAAATCGCCTGTGAACTACTGGATGCACAACAACATGGTAACTATTGGCGGACAAAAGATGGGGAAATCATTAGGCAACTTCATCAATCTTGACGAGTTTTTCTCAGGGAGTCATGAACTGTTGGAACAAGCCTACTCCCCCATGACCATCAGATTCTTTATGCTGCAAGCGCATTACCGCAGCCAGCTAGACTTTTCCAACGAAGCTCTGCAAGCATCAGAAAAAGGTCTGGCGAAACTATTTGCCGCCCTTAAGGACGTATCGGGTTTGAAAACAAGCAAAAGTAGCGACATCAACGCAGAGGAGCTGAAAAACAAATGCTACGAAGCCCTGAACGACGATTTAAATAGTCCGATTCTGATTGCAAATTTGTTTGATATTGTAAGAATTGTGAACTCTATAAAAGACGGAAAATTATCTATTGACGATAAAAATAAAGCCTCCTTATCAAACATTCTTAGCACCTTCGTTATAGATATTCTTGGCTTAGACAGTTCAGACTCATCCTCGACAAACAATTCTGCCTATCAAGATGCAATCGATTTGCTACTAGAAATCAGACAAAAAGCAAAAGACAATAAAGATTGGACAACCTCCGATTTGATTAGGGATAAACTGCAAGAATTCGGTTTCACCATAAAAGACACTAAAGACGGTGCGGAGTGGAGCTTACAATAATCTTCCCTGCATTATCGCCTGCACCGTAGGGCAGCAACAAATTATTTAGTTGTTTATAGTCTTCTATCTGTTGTTTTCGGTCTTCGCCATCGAGGATTTTTGTAAGTTCTTTTCGGGTATTTTCTACGGTACACTCGTGTACAATCAGCTCTCTCACAGCCTCTTTATTAAGGATAAGGTTTACGAGAGACACCCATTTTACCTTTATGATGTATTTCAAAACATATTTAAAGAACCAACTATTTTTCATGTAAAACAATACGACCTGCGGGCATCCGATAAGCCCTGTTTCTAGTGTTGCCGTTCCCGAGGTTACTAATGCCGCGTGTGCATTGTTGAGCAAGTCGTAGGTTTTATCTTGTACCAATTTCACATCATATCCCTCTGCAATCTTCAAATACAAGTCATTGGGAACTGCATGAGTTGCACCAATCACAATCTGATAATCCGTCAAATCCTTAACGGCTTCGAGCATTATGCGCAGATTTAGCCTCAGCTCATGGTTCCTACTTCCGGGCAGTAGTGCTATAATCTTTTTGCCATTCTCCAAATTATTTTCAGAGCTAAATTGCTCTTTCGATATCGCAGAAGACTTAAACTCCCCAATGCTGTCCAAAAGAGGATTCCCGACATAATTCACTTCCACGCCATAGGACTTGTAGAAATCAGTTTCAAAAGGAAATATAGTAAGCATTTTGTCCACATACTTTTTAATTCCTTTTATGCGCCAAGTCTTCCACGCCCATATTTTAGGGGATATATAATAGAATACTTTTAAATTTCTTTTTTTTGCAAACTCTGCAATTTTCATATTAAAGCTGGGGAAATCGATAAGGATAATGGCATCGGGCTGATACTCGTCTATTCCATTTTTCACTTGGTCGAGAGCTTGTTTCACAACCGAGAGGTTTTTAATAACGGCAGCAATGCCCATCAGAGCCGTAGATTTATAATGCCTAATCATGCCGTCTGCTACTGCCTGCATAAGTTCGCCACCCATATAAGCAAATTGTGCATCGGCATCATGTTTTATTATACCTTTCATTAGGTTCGAGCCATGTAGGTCGCCCGATAACTCTCCCACCACTATAAAGTATTTCATGTGTTTATATTTTATGCTTTTGCTGTTTTTAATCATCCATGATTACGAGCGTTAGCGTGGCAATCTGTTCTTTGTTGTAAGAGATTGCTTCGTCGCCAGCTCCTCGCAATGACGTTTTTGTATTTCTAAATAAAGGCTGCTCGCTTAAAGCATAAAGCGTACGGCATACAGCCTTTTAAACGATTCAACGATACCTTTTCAGATATCAGGGCTAACGCCCCTATTATTTTTTTATCTATCTCTTTGCTACGAAGATATTGGGACTACGTCCCTAAACTTCAAACTCTAAACAATTAAACCTTCAACAGTTCAACAACTAAACAGTTCTAATTGAATGCAAAGACACAAACCGTTATAGCCACTAAAAGGATTGTTGAAAACAATAGTCCTCGCGACAAATTATCCTTTTGTGTTTTTATTGCCACAAAGAACAACACCAACGAGGGTATCATACTCAAAGACGACATTCTGTAAAATATAGCTCGAAACACAACGTTCGAGATTAAATCCTCCACACTTCTATCAGGGAATTGATAATTCTTTAGTATAAAGAAAATTACTAGCGGAAGCAACAATCCCAAGAAAACGCCTAAAGGCAGGGAGTCTATTTTACTTTTTCGTTTCATGTGTTTAAAATTTTGCAATAAGCTGTAAGCTATAGGCTTTATGTTTTTGCTGTTTTTAATCATCCGTCATTACGAGCGTTAGCGTGGTAATCTGTTCTTTGTTGTAAGAGATTGCTTCGTTGCCAGCTACTCGCAATGACATTCTAGTATTGTTTATATTTGTTAAACAGTTAAACGCATAAACATTGTATTTTCATTTTTCATTAAAAAATGACTGTTCAATTAATTAATCATCACATCATCAATATTCCACCCTTCACTCTTCATTTTGTCAATCATCTCATAATCAGTCATATCAACTTTCACAGGAACGATAGATGCATATCCTTTGTCGATAAATCCCACATCTCCATCGTTGTCGTTCTGCTCTGCACTCTCAAACTGTCCTGTCAGCCAGTAGTAGTCCATTGAGCGGGGGTCGCTACGCTTATCAAATTCCTCCACCCATTTGCCTTCAGCCTGTCGGCACACTCTCATTCCTTTTATTTTGCCTTTCGGGAAATTGATATTCAAGCACACATGCTTGGGCAGACCTTCGTCCAGAACTCGCTTAATAACAGCCTCTATATACGGGATCGTATTTGAGAAATCTGCAATCAGACTATGACTGCACAAAGAAAATCCCACCGAGGGGACACCGTGCAGACAGCCTTCCATAGCCGCTCCCATCGTTCCAGAATATAGTACATTTACAGAAGTATTACTCCCGTGATTGATACCCGTCAAGACCAAATCGGGGCGTACATCCAGAAGTTCGCTGAACGCCAGTTTAATACAATCTACAGGAGTTCCGTTTACTTTATAAAACTTCAAGCATTTATCATTATCCACCAACGTTGCCCTCAATGGAAATTCGGAGGTTATGGAATGCGACTTCCCCGACATTGGAGCAGCAGGAGCAACTACCACCACATCGCCAAACTTAGAGGCACAATCAATCAATACTTGCAGCCCTTTTGCGAAATAGGCATCATCGTTAGATATAAGAATTAAGGGTCTTTTATAATTGTAATCCGACATATATTAGACTATTTATGTATCTAGTTCTCTATTCATATACGAAGAGTAGTCCTTTGCAACCGGCTTATATTCAGAATGAAACAGCGACGACATAACTACAAAATCTGCCGTAGAGCGGTTATTGGCAATAGGTATATTATACAGGACGGCAATTCTCAATAATGCTTTCACATCCACATCATGCGGTTGAGGCTCCATCGGATCCCAAAGGAATATCAGAATATCAATTTTGCCGTCGCTTATCATAGCACCGAGTTGTTGGTCTCCACCCAAAGGTCCTGATTTCAGACAAATGACGTCGGGGGGAACTAGGTCATCTTCTATAAATTTTGCTCTCAAAGAGCTGTCAATCAATCTACCAGTTGTACCTGTACATACGAGTCTGTGTCCTACTAATTCTTTCCAATTCCACTCCACCCATTCTATCATATCAGCTTTTCGGTTGTCGTGAGCTACTAGGGCGATTGTTTTTTTCACCTTCATTTCATTTCAATTTTTATCCATTAGTCTCACAAATATAATTCCTTCGGGTACAGTTTGGGTGAAAAATCAAGATATTAACAAAAATATCACATAAAAAAAGAGAGCCTCTCGGCTCTCTCACGAGTTTCTGATATATAATTGTTCTAAATTATTCAGAATGAGAATTTTTCACTATTTCTTTTTCTATACTCCTTTTCAGACATTGGTTGTCTAAACACAGATCTATTATTTTCCAAATCCTCAGCTACCTGAGTATTTTTAAAGTCTGCATGTGAGGAGCTGCTCACTCCTGCTTTTTTATTTGTCTTAGCCTCGGCATATCTGTTTATGGGCTGTTCGAAGGTTTTTTGTTGAGCTTGCCCTGTAAGCCTGTCTATTTCCCAAACTCTAGCTTCAGGTCTAGGAGTTGCAATGGAAAACTCAACAATTCTGTTGGTTTGCAGTGCCAACTCATCCGAGCTGGCACCATTTGCACCATTACCTTTCCCACTTGCTTTAAGCCTATAAGACTCAACTCCCAAATCAACAAGCAAGTAATACACCACCATAGCCCTTTTTGAAGACAAAGAACTATTTTCACTCTTATCCCCTATTTTATCAGTATATCCATTTATATCCAGGCTTTTCTCTGGATTTTCTTTTAAGTAATCAGCGATAGCAAGTATATTTGGCAAAGAAGCAGGATAAGGCTTCACTGAGTTAGAAGGAAACATCACAGACATTGATTTCAAAAAGCTCGACACTCCTTCGTTGCTAAGCTCCACTTCCTCAGGCTTCATAGTTTCGTTGTTAACTTTGGTTTCGAGAGCTTGTATTTGTCGTTTTAGTTCGTCAATTTCGGCAGACTGCTCGTTCACTCTGCTATCTACTGTTGATATTTGAGCAGTTAAAGTTTCGGCAGTATTTTTTATCCTAGTGCTAAGATAGCTATAATTCTTTTTAATTAATTGAAGTTCTGGGTCAGGAGCCCAGTCGGCGTGTTGTTTTTCAGAACCGAAGTATATAGACACACCTGCCGTAATAGAATTATACGATAAGTTGTCGGGAATTGCACTTGCAGCCACATCTTCTCCCGACTCATTAAATACTAAGCTATTAAGATAGCTCATATTGACAGCCATTCTATTATTTATTCTATAAGATAAAGTGGCATTCAGTTTTCCCACAGACGACACTGAACTTCTAATATCTCCAGCTGAATGTTGGTGCACACCAATACCTGGAGTTATAAAAAAATTCACATTTCTAACCGAGTACTCAGCACCTGTCAACTTAATAATATTAACGGGCATAAGAACTGCAAAATCGACATAATGCATTTTATCGGCATACTCCAGAGCCCCCGACTCAACGCCAAATTTCATTGCCAGCGACCTCGACAAGTTATACCTCAAGCCTGCATTCAGACCATAAAAATCATATCCCGACCCCTTTTCATAAGATGAAGCTATTCCTAAGCCTCCATCGACAGACCAACGATTGTAGTCATGTCTAAGTTTCTGAGCACTAATCTCATGTAGTCCAAGCAACATTACCATTAGTGAAGTTAATACTGTAATTTTCATAACGCATATAATTTAGAACGAATTATTATGAGAGCAAATATATTTTGTCGGAGATTGTAATGCTTAATACACTTACGAACAATTAAAGTATATATTTGTTGACAAGCATGCACATACATGTCTGATCGACAAATCATTTCAGAGATATAAACAAAAGGCACTTACAACAACCTCTTGATTACGAGGCACTTGCAAACCGCCTGAACAAGATTGTTGGTAAATATCAAGTTTACAGTGCCTTAACCTTGGATAATATTAATTTTTTTTCAAAAAACTGCTCACTCAATAAAAACCAAATACCTACAGACATTATAGACGGGCTCTATTTAGTGTTTGTCCACAATGTCAAGAATCTGAGATAAAAAGCAGAAAATACATATAACTGAAATACAGAGTCTTCATGTACAATAAAAACAATTTAGTAACGTTTTATTTGCATAAACGAATGATTTTTTGTTGCTTTGGAGCAACGAAATTACATTAAAAAGATAATTGTTATGAAGAGAATTGGATTAATTTTATTTATGTTACTTGCAGTAATTGCAGTAAATGCACAAGATGGTACATCTCCGTCTGAGCTCAAAAATGCAGGTAACGAAGCGTATAGAAACAAAGACTATGCAAAAGCACTAGAGAATTATGAGAAGGCCATCGCTGCATGGGACAAAGAGACAGACAAAACTATGATATACGCAACTGCGGTTTGTGCTTATAAAACGCAAAGCTACGACAAAGCACTGAAATATTTCGATATGTCTATTGCCGAAAATTTCAAGGCATCTAACTGCACACTATACAAGTCTGTAGTTTTGGAGAAACAAAGCAAAGGCGACGAAGCTCTGACAGTTCTGAAAGAAGGAGTCATTGCCTACCCCGAAGACACGAAGCTAAAAAGCAGACTTACAAAAAAGTACAACACCGATGCCAATAAGATTTTTGAGGAAGGCCAACAAATCGTAAATACAGCCATTGCCGATGCAACAGCAGGGAAATTCACTACCGAAGACGCCAAGTACACGAGTGCAATGAGCAAAGGCAAGGCTAAATGCAAAGAAGCAAAAGAAGCTTTGAAAAAGACCTACGAAGTAGATCCAGACAATGCAACTGCCAAAAAGATAGATGCAGCAATAGACCAGATATTAAATCTATAAAGCAGGGATTTTTTTCAAAAAAGGGATGTGATTTGCTCACATCCCTTTTTTATTGTTTATTTTTGAAATACACCTCATCCCCTCTTATTATCAGCACTTCCTCATCGAGTAGATCTCTAATAATATCCACAACAGAAGCAGCATTAAACTCAAACTCCAGATCTCTAATTTTCATAGGTTTTTGTTTGAGTTTTGTTAATATCTTCTCCAACAACTCGTCTCGGTCTTCACTTATATTACTCTTAGTTGTACACACATCGCAAGTGCCGCAATCAGTTGCACAGCTCTCTCCAAAATAAGAAACCAGCACTTTACTCCTGCATTCGTTTTTCGACAATGCATATTTTAATACACTTTGTATCCTTTGTTCATGATCTTGTTTTCTATTATCAAAAACATTTTCATTAAGTACCAGGTCTCCACCCTCTACTCTATCTCTAAGCCACACGAGAGCAGGAGTTCCCATACGCGGAATATAATCCATTATCTTTTGCATGCGCAGCAGTTTGATAGTATCATACAATTTCTCGGGAGTGATTTTCAAATCTTTCGTCATAACATCATCATTTATAGACACATATCCATTAAACACTCCTGTATACATACGTAATATATAATGTATCACTCTATCCATCAACTTATTCTCAAAGTTAAATCTAAACAGCTCATCTCGAAAACATTTAAAATAGACTCTCGTATATACATTTGAATCTGCCTGCAACATCAGGTATCCTGCTCTCTCCAGTATATTTAAGGAGTTATATACAGTTTTCATTTGATATTTGTATGCACTTGAAAATCTTGCAATATCGAAGCCATAAATTCGTCCTGCACCGTAGCCCACAGCCAGACGGCAATAGTTGCCCAAAGAGCTGTAACATTTCACGATTTTATTTTTATCAGGGAACTTATCGTCTGCCGACTTATTTAGCTTGCGTTCGTCAGCAACAGAAAATAGCAATACTGCGGTAGATTTTTTTCCATCACGTCCTGCGCGTCCTGCTTCTTGGAAATATTCCTCCAAAGATGTCGGAGTATCAATGTGTATAACAAATCTGACATCAGGCTTATCTATTCCCATACCAAAAGCATTTGTGGCTACCACCACCCTCTTTTTTCCCGACAGCCACATCTCTTGCGCAATGTTTCGTTGCTCCACATTAAGCCCAGCATGATAGTATGTACTCTCTATCCCATTTTGTTGAAGTGTTTCGGAAATTTCTTCACATTTCTTACGGCTTCTGACATATATAATCCCTGAACCCGAAGTTCTTTTCAGACTATTCACGGTGTACTGAATTTTGTCTTCCCTATATCTGACCATGTAAGTCAAGTTATCTCTTACAAAACTCATTTTAAACACTTTGCCTCTCCTAAACTTCAGTTTATCTTGAATGTCCTCCACTACCTTCGGAGTGGCAGTTGCAGTTAGTGCCAACATCGGTACATTTGGGAAGAAAGTCCTTAACTTTACAATATGCAGATAGGGCGGACGGAAATCATATCCCCATTGCGAAATACAGTGAGCTTCATCAACACAAATCAGGTTGACATTCATTGATTCCAGGGCAGCCTGAAATCTTGAATTTTGTATCCTTTCGGGCGACACATAAAGGAACTTATACTCGCCCCACACAGCATTATCCATTGCCACCTTTAGCTCTCGTGCTGTCATTCCCGAATGCAGCATCAGCGATTTAATACCTCTTTGACGCAGGGCTTCCACTTGGTCTTTCATCAAAGCTATCAGTGGAGTAACAACGATACATATTCCGGGTACAGACATGGAATATACCTGAAAGGTTATGGATTTCCCTCCCCCCGTTGGCATCAGTCCTAGCGTGTCATTACCATCAGCTACCGATTTGATAATTTCCTCTTGTAGCTCTCGAAACGACTCGTAGCCCCAATACTCTTGCAATATATCTTTATACACACTCAATGTTACAGAAAATTACCATTTAGAATACGGTTTTTGATATAGGCTTGCATTACAATACTTTGCCTCATAGCTGACTTCTTTGCCCAACCAACTCCAACATGTAAAAGGAGCATCCTCAGAGGGCAATTCTACTTCCGCCATTATCAATCCTGCATTCTCGCCAAGAAATTCATCTACCTCCCAAGTTAAATCTCCATCCTTGACTTTATATCTTATTTTCTCTACAGGTGATTTATCACACATTTCCATTAGTTGCTTAGCATCAGCAAGAGGAATTTCGTACTCAAACTCAGCTCTGCTTATCCCCTCAGGTTTCCCTTTAATGGTAAGAAATGCCTTATCCTCAACAATACGCACTCTCACACTCTTTCCCAAGTCCGTAAGCAGATAGGCTTGTGAATACATCTTACCGTCATAGGATAATCGTCTCCATGAATCATTATTCACCAAAAATACCCTTTCGATTTCTACTGCCATCCGTTTTTTCATCAAAAATAAGAAAAAGCCTGCAAAGCACTTCATATTTTTCGTAAATTAGTGATCAGCCTCACTATCATCCGAAAGTTTTTGATTCTAAGCTAATTTTATATCTCAAGCCCTTTATTTACGGATCATATTACAGAATTATCCAGAAAATAAGTCCGGTTCTAGCTGTATTTCTAATTGTTCATAGCCTCTCACACGCCTAGCTCCTTCGCGTATATTGTTGCAAATGTATTCTAGAGTTAGGTATTGGCATAGTGTCATTCTGATGTTTGCCACCATTGTGGTAAATGCCGTTTTTTATATAGTTCGGCAATGGTAGAGGCATCCCATGTAAGGTGGTTTGTTACGATGGCAATCACCTTATTATCAACTTCTTTGTATACATGAACAACTCGAAGTGTATGCTCATTAATTCCAGTTTTGACCGTACTCGGAGATGATAAGCGAATGAGCTCATCTTTCACAATGTGTTCATGCTCTCCAACAGGCAAATCTAACTCATCGATAGTCTCATAAACAGTGTTCTATTTTAAACGAGTAACGAATATGTTTTCTGTCAAAATCCGATTCAGCATCAGTCCAAAATCAAAATCCCCCCTATCCTCCACTATAATTGTCTGAGGAGCAAATACTAATTGCTCTAATCCGTTTCTGTCGGCAACTCGTGCTTCTGTGATATTTACAATCTCTGGAATCATTAGATTTAGATTGAAACAGGTGTGTATTTTCAATCCTCCTTTAGCTGTCCGATATTTTGCCCAATCAAACATCGACAAACACAAGGACACAACTGTTAAAAAGCCAACGAGGAATTAGATTTAAAATTTGTCTTATTACTGGTTTGTCTGTATTTTTGTTTCGCCTGAAGAGTCCCATCTTTTTTGATTTTGTGATGAAAACAAAAATAAGAATCCTTCAGGCTTTTATCTATATCTAAAAAATAAACTTTCGGATGATAGTGTTGATAAATGAATTATTTTTGCACAGTTATGAACTTGCACCTAAGTAAACTTTCATATTTCAGGCTATCGAGAATATCTGCAGGAATATTTTTGATAATCTTGCTGTATGTCTCTGTCGATGAGGCA
>JBKEAJ010000041.1:0-28123 GCA_047972135.1 Bacteroidales bacterium
ATGAATTATATTTTCGTAGTGTTTCGCCAGACGCTATCAGATGCAAGTCTTTCTATTGATCTCAATTCCCTACGTGAAATTGAGTATCTAATAAATATACTGAGAAATTAGATGAGTTTGCCCTGGCAATTGCCCCTTGATTTTTCTTACGCCAATTCCTCCAAATAATAAATATACCAAGATATTAAAGAGGTAGAGGCAACTAAAACAAAAAATAAGGCACAAACTTTTTGCTTATATCATAAATAATCACTTAATTTGCAGTCCGAAAAAACAAGGAAAGAAATAAAATACAATAGAAATGTCACGAGTTTGTCAAGTAACAGGAAAGAAGGTCATGGTTGGAAACAACGTTTCGCACTCAAACAGAAAGACCAAAAGAAGGTTCTATCCGAATCTATTTAAAAAGAAGTTCTATCTACCGGAAGAGGATAAATGGATAAGGCTTACAGTATCAGCAGCAGGGCTAAAAATCATCAACAAAAGAGGATTGAACATAGTTTTAAAGGAGTCTTTAGAAAAAGGTTTAGTATCTAAAAAAGCATTGTAATCATGGCAAAAAAAGGAAATAGAGTTCAAGTAATTCTTGAATGCACAGAGCATAAGGAAAGTGGGCAGCCTGGCACATCTAGGTATATCACCATGAAGAACAAGAAAAACACCACTGAAAGATTGGAATTGAAGAAATACAATCCGATACTAAGGAAAATGACGGTTCACCGTGAAATAAAATAATAAGAAATGGCAAAGAAAACAGTCGCATCGCTCCAAAAGGGAGAAGGAAAAGGATACGCCAAAGTAGTGAGAATGGTGAAATCGGAAAAGTCCGGTTCTTACTGTTTTCAAGAGAGTGTAGTACCTAACGAAGAGGTAAAAAGTTTTTTCGCAAAGAAATAGACTTATCAGCGAATATAAAATTCGAGTTTATATAAAAAAGCTCATGGGAACGATAAATTCCATGAGCTTTTTTATTATCTTTGAGTCACTTATAAAAAGAATTTGAATATGGCAATTTTTGGAATGTTTTCGAAGAAGAAGAAAGAGAGCCTTGATGAAGGTCTTTCCAAGACAAAGACTAGCGTACTTGACAAAATAGGCAGAGCAATTGCGGGTAAGTCAAAAGTTGACGACGAAGTGCTCGACAATCTTGAAGAAGCACTTATTACTTCGGATGTAGGAGTCAACACCACCATAAAAATCATAGAACGCATAGAGGCACGTGTTTCCCGCGACAAATATCTAGGAACTTCAGAGCTCAACAGAATTTTGCGAGAAGAAATAGCAGAGCTACTGAAAGAAAACAACTCCGCAGACACAGAGAATTTTGATATAGACCCTAATGATGCACCCTATGTCATCATGGTAGTTGGTGTGAATGGAGTTGGCAAGACCACAACCATCGGGAAATTGGCACACCAGTTTAAGCAAGCAGGTAAGAATGTTTATTTGGGAGCAGCCGACACCTTTAGGGCGGCAGCGGTAGATCAGTTGCAGATATGGGCAGACAGGGTTGACGTACCGATAGTCAAGCAAGGTATGGGAGCTGACCCTGCGTCGGTAGCATTCGACACACTTCAATCGGCAGTGAAGAACAATGCCGACGTTGTGTTGATAGACACAGCAGGCAGGCTACACAATAAAATTAACCTGATGAACGAGCTTTCCAAGATTAAAGCAGTAATGAAGAAGGTTGTTCCCAATGCACCACAGGAGGTTCTGTTGGTACTCGACGGTTCTACGGGTCAAAATGCTTTTGAGCAGGCAAAGCAGTTCACACAAGCCACCGCTGTCACGGCAATGGCATTAACAAAGTTGGACGGGACGGCAAAGGGCGGCGTGGTGATAGGCATATCCGATCAATTTAAAATCCCTGTAAAGTATATTGGCATTGGCGAGAAAATGGAAGACTTGCAGCTATTTAACAGGACAGAGTTTGTAGATTCCTTGTTCTAAAATAGGGAGTGTAATGGGAGTGTAATCTAAACTCAATAAAAAAACCAATCGAAGATTCGATTGGTTTTTTATTTCTGCGGAATATATCAGTTCTTTCTTAGAACCTATATCCTACACCTGCTTGGATTGTACTCATCTTCATGTCTGGTTGTATAGAAGTACCTCCATATTTATACCTTGCATCAATAAAGAAGTGCTTTCCGATTTTGTACTCAGCTCCAAAAATGATTCCCAAGTCAAAATAATCGTAATCATCACCTTCGACAGCAACTGTATACCCACTAGCATCATCGCTGGCACTAAGCATAATACCTAATGCAACACCGGCATGCAAACTAAGCTTGTTCTCAACTAGGTAAAGTTTAAGAGCCAAAGGAAGATCAATCATAGAAGTTGTAAGCTTCACTTCAGTACTACCGGATTTCAGTTTAGAACCTGCGTCCTCATACAATACTTCTCCCATTAATGACAAAGTACGAGTCATGTGCAATTCTCCTTGCAGCCCTCCATAGAAAGAGGTTTTCATTGAAGGGTCAACACCACTTAAGTCAGTATTAAACTGCGCCATATTTACTCCAGCCTTTAGAGCGAACTCAAAGGTTTTATCTTGAGCGTTTACCACTACTCCTGTCGCAAGCACTGCAACAATCATTAAAAATAATTTCTTCATAATTTCCTATATAATAAAATTTCTGGGTCAAATATAGGCAATAATACCTAAACACACAATATTATTTTTCAGCGAAAAATGTCAATAACTTTTCAAGCACCAATAATCGAGTCAAAACAATATAGTAAAACAGTAGATTTGTGTTTTGAATTTTCTACCTTTGTCAGCAAATTTCAAGGCTAATGAATCAGTACAAAACTTTCACATTTAACCCTTTAGGCGTTAACACCACGATTGTATGGAGTGGTACAAGAGGACTTATATTTGACCCTGCTTGCCATACCGACGAAGAATTTGAGATATTAAATCAATTCATAGAAAAAAATAATATTCAGGAAATAGACATACTACAAACGCATGCACATTTCGATCATTTGATGGGGGTAAATGCCATATCTTCGAAATACACTTCGAGCTTAAAGATGCACAAAGACGATTTGTTTCTTTTAGAAAATGCAGTAGCAATGGCAGCAAGGTTTGGCATTCTGATGGATGAAGTCAGAATTCCTGATGAATATCTTGACGAAAGCAAAACTATTAATATTGGGGATGAAATCGTATCTCTCCTACATGTTCCAGGGCATTCGCCTGGCAGTTTATGCTACCACTTCCCCACGAGCAAGATAATAATTGTCGGCGACGTATTATTTAGAGGAAGTATTGGAAGAACAGATTTGCCTGGAGGCGACATGCGACTTTTAGTAAACGGCATACAAAGCAAGTTGCTGACACTGCCTGAGGACACGGTCGTAATAAGTGGTCACGGTGCATCGACTAGCATCGGAGACGAGAAAAGGACTAATCCTTTCATACAATAGTGTACAAACCTATCTGACAGGAAAAAGGGTTTAGATATAAAAGAAGAAGTGTCCGGAACAAGACTCGAACTTGCACAGCCTAACGGCCACTAGCCCCTCAAGCTAGCGTGTCTACCAATTCCACCATCCGGACATTGAGTTTCGGGATGCAAATTTAGCGATTAGAATTATATATTCCTAATCTACATTTTTATTTAGGTATCTGTTTTCTGTAACTATTGATGAATTTTCATCGTCATCATTCAGCACTCCTTTGTCGCTCAGCAGAGTATTGGCGCTATCTCGTTTTTTCATATTTTTTCTACGTCTCATATACGCTGGCACATTCTCCAAGTCTGTCAGGATGCTGTCTGAAGCTGTGGCAAAATCGGGTAGCTTGTCAGCCTCAGAATCTTCTATCTGCATCGTATCATTTAATGCATCATCTCTCTTTGTTGCTGTATTAGCGGTGTCGTTCAGAGCTTTAGGATACTCCGACATATAAGAATGCGATGAAGGCTTATAAATTCCCTCATGAATCTGATGTAAGTCTTGATTATCTACGTCTCCCCCATGCAGATATTGCTCCATACCCGATTTATCGAAACCTGTGGCAATCACCATAACCGACACCTCTTCTCCCAAAGAATCGTCTATTGCATTTCCGGGTATAACGTCTGCATTATTTCCTGCAAACTCTTGCATTGTTGTACAAATTGTATCTATCTCTTGTATAGACACTTCATGGCTTGAACTTGAGTATATACAAATAAGTACATTTTTTGCTCCAAACACGTTATTATTGTTCAACAATGGAGAGTGCAAAGCATTTTCGAGAGCCTCTGTTGCTCGATTTGCACCATTGGCGCGCCCCGAGCCCATAAGTGCCAATCCGCTATTTCTCATAACGGCATCCACATTTGAGAGGTCTGCATTCATATATCCCGTAACATTAATAATTTCTGCTATACCTCTTGCCGCCGATGCTAAAACATCATCGGCTTTTGCAAAAGACTCCGATATAGTAAGGTCTCCAAAGATATCAATAATTCTTTCGTTGTTAACAACAAGCAGCGAGTCTACATAGGGAGCAAGTTCCTCAATACCTTTGCAGGCATGTCTTAAGCGTCTGACTCCTTCATTTTTAAAAGGTATTGTCACTATTCCTATTGTCAATATTCCCTGCTCCTTACACACCTTTGCCACAATAGGAGCAGCACCTGTTCCCGTACCTCCTCCCATACCGGCAGTAACGAAGACCATTTTTGCTCCTCTGACAGCATCTTCTATCTCCTCGCTTGTTTCGATAGCAGCTTGTCGTCCCACATCGGGTTTGCTTCCTGCGCCAAGACCTTCGGTAAGTTTAGGACCCAGTTGTATAAGCTTTTCAATATTACTGTTTACCAAAGCTTGGTAGTCGGTATTACAAAGGATAAAATCGACATTTTTGATACCATTGGCAGCCATATGTTTGACGGCGTTACCACCGCCACCGCCAACACCTACAACTCTTATTACAGCACCCTCACTACGAGGTAATTCAAAATTTACCATAACTCATTTTTTTAGAACATTTCGACTTACTCGTCATCATCATTAAAGAAGCCGTCCAGCTTAGGCAATTTCGCCATAATTTTCGCTTCAACTCCATTTTTGTCTCTATTTCTCAGTGCTTCCTTTCTCTCTTCGGCTCGTTTTCTTTTTTCCTCTTGACGTTTAGCATCGGCGATTTGTTTTTCCTCGGCATCCTTTTGTCGTTTGAGTTCTTTAAGATGTTCGCGACGTTTTTGCAGCTCTGCCTCCTCTTTGCGTCTTTTCTCTTTCTCTACTCTTTCGGCTCTTTGCTTTTCGGCAATCAAAGCTTGCTTAATGAGTTTTTCCTGCTGAATTATTCTCAGTCGCTCTTCATGCTTTGCTTGCTGTTCTTGTTCAGCCTTTTCTTGTTCACCATTGAAATAGTCCTCCATATTAAACAAGTCGTCGTCAGCCTCCAAATTCTTTTGATTATCTCTGCTGTCCTGACTTTGTATATTCACTTCATCAGCAAACTGCGAATAAAGACTAATCTCCTCATTATCAGCCTCAATCTCATCCTCAACACTATTCTCGTCTACATTCTTCTCAGTCTCAAAGGTCTCCTCATACAAGGTAAGAACATCTATATTTTGTTCGCTATTTACCGAAGCACTATAGCTTTTTGTTGCAGGCTCAGGAGTGGATTCCAAGTCTATATCAGTTTTTTTTTCTGCATTATTCTCATCGAGCTCATTGAGCACTCTCACTCTATCGGCAAATCCTGAGGCTACGATGGTAACTCCGATTTTGTCGCCCAAGGACTCATCGTATGTAGTACCTTGAATAATCTCGGCATTGCCTGCTGACATATCTTGCAAGAGTTGCATCACCATCCCCACCTCCGAAGATTTAAACTCCGAATTACCATATATAAGATTTACCAAAATATAATTGGCTCCTGCGATGGAATTATCAGCCAATAGTGGAGATTCCAGTGCCTCCTTTACAGCTTTCATCACGCGTGCTTCACCTTCGCTGTATCCCGAGCCCATCACGAACACACGACTATCTTTAAGAACTGTGCTTACGTCAGCAAAATCTATATTGACATCTCCGTAGCATGAAACAATCTCGGCAGTTCCCTTGACTGCCATTGCAATAATATCATCGGCTTTTTTCATAGCCTGCGATGCTGGTAAATCTCCATACAGCGTATATACCTTATCGTTTTTCAAGACCAGTAAAGAGTCAACACATTCCTGCAACTTGAGTAGCCCCTCATGTGCCTGTTCCAGTCTCTTACGTCCTTCAAATCTTGAGGGGAATGACACTACGGCAACCGTGAGTATTCCCATTTCGCGTGCGATTTTAGCAATCACGGGACTTGCACCTGTACCGGTACCGCCTCCCATACCTGCTGTAAGGAATATCATTTTAGTACCGTCGGACAAAACGGCTCTAATTTCCGACTCCGCCTCTTGTGCAGCTTGCTCACCCACGAGAGTATTATTACCTGCCCCACTACCTTCTGTAAGTTTTTTTCCTAGTTGTATTTTGAGGGGTATAGGACTAATGTCCAAGACTTTAGCATCAGTATTACAATTCACAAAACTGACTCCTTTCACACCTCTTGCATAGAGGTTATTTACGGCATTATTTCCAGCACCACCGACTCCTATCACCGTGATAATACTATCTCTGGTAACACCTGGAATATCAAAATCTACTAACTTGTCCAACATAACTATATATTTTTCGGGTGAAATAATATCCTACTAGTCTTGACTTAGTCAAAAAACTTATCTACAAAACGCATCAACAATCCTTTCGAAGCATTGCTTTTAACTTCAATATCATCATCAGAATTTATTTCAGGGTTTCCGCCATTACCTGTCAATCCAAGTTTCAATGCCACTAATCCTGCCAATGAAGCACAAAGCGGATGGCTAAATATTTTCAGTGTTTGCGGTTCTGCCTTAAAATTTGGAGTTCCATATTTTACCGACAATGCCAGACAATATGTGATTAATTCGGAAATTCCATGTAACCTTGCACCACCACCGACTATCACCACCCCTGCGCCTATATTTTCATGTATATTTAACTCCATAAACTTATCATTAATAAACTCCATTATCTCCTCAAGTCGGGCACTCACGATACTCGACAGGTTCTTAACGGATATCTCACGAGGTTTCCAGCCGCCTCCTGGAGCCACAGAAATAAACTTGTCCTCCTCTGTTGTTTCGGAATGTACATTTGCACTTTCGACTTTCAACTTTTCGGCATTATCATACGAAATATTCAAGCCCTGTTTTATATCTTTGGTAACTGTATCGCCTCCAAACGGCACGGTGTGCATAAGTTTTATTCGTCCGTCAACATAGACTGTACATTTTGTCGTACCTTTCCCCATATCCAGCAATATTGCCCCTTCCTCCATTTCTTCCTTAGTAAGAAATAATTTAGATGTGGTAATCGCATCCACAGAGAGTTTAAGAATCTCAATCTGTATGTCGTCGAATACTTTTTGTATGTATCTACTATAATCTTTAGGGCCGACAATAACCGCATACTCGGCCTCCAGTTTTCGTCCTGCCATGTGCACGGGGTCTTTCACGCATTTTTCTGCATCTACCGTATATTTCACCGCACAAACGTCGTATATCATAAGTTCTGAGGGGATATTCACATTTCGCACCTCATTCTCCAGATGTTTAACATCATGTTCAGAGATAACTCCTGTTTCTCCCACCAGTTTATGAAATTTGAAATACTTAGTTATAAACTTGCGACCACCAACATTCACAAATGCTTTTGATATTTTTCCGTCGAGTCTTTCTTCGATTCTCAACACGGCTCTCTGCACTGAGTCGGCAACGTTTTTCAGGTGAAGGGCTTCACTGTTAATCACACCATTCGACGCTTCCTCGGCATATCCCAGAAGCTGCACTTCTCCACGTTCATTCAATTTCGCAACGGCGACCCTAATTTTTGAAGACCCTATATCAATTGCTGCTGTATAAACTTTACTCATAAAAAAATCTTTAGAAACGTTATTCTGAACAAACTATTTGCCCTTTATACTTAAGGTTTATGACTCTGTATTTCGACATCTTCGAAGCCGCCACCGGATCATGATAAAATGCCCACAGATTATTCAGCTTTTCTTTAACATCACTAGTATCGCCGATCACAACTAACTGTGACCCGTATAGCATAACCAATCCAATATCTTTACTGTCATGCACATATATCTGCACTATCTGCGACGACCAGAACTCACTATTTTTCAAGGTCTTAACAAAGGGGACCAAAACATCACGCGCAAAAATCTCAGTCACACTACCCGATGCTAGTAACACATTACTTGTAAACGAAGCCGATTTGTTCATACGCACTCCGTTTTCGTCCATAAAAAAATCATCGCTCGCAGTCTTCACCCTCAGTATTGGTCGGCGTTGTGTCAGGCTTACACCTATTACTCCCGACATCTTTCCCTTTTCAAAGGAGTAGGTTTTAATCACATCGACATCATCCAGTAAATGATTTTTTGCCAGATAGTTCTCCAAGCTGTCAAGGTTTATGTCTTCAAACTTCACACCTTTGACAATGGGAGAGTTTTCCACTTTGTCAATAATGTAACTATCAGCCACAAATCGTATATCATTATTATTCTTAACAGACACATATTCCAATGTAGCTTTGGAATACATACCGTTAATACGAAATGATGACAGTCCGATAAACAAGACCAGCAACACAAAAAGGGTCATATATAAAATATGTTTCTTCACAATCGTCTCAATCGTTTAAATACACTATCTACTGTGCAACAAAGATAAGATCTTGGGGGCTTCTTTGCCAATGTCTCCGGCGCCAATTGTCAACAAAACACTGTTAGTAAGTTCCTCCACAATGGAAAGGATTTCCGACTTATCAACAATCTTAATATCTTTATTTAGCATTTTGTTTGCAATTAATGCTGAAGTTACCCCGTCGACAGGTTTTTCTCTTGCGGGATAAATATCCAACAAGTAGCATTTGTCCAATAAATTCAGGCATTCCGCAAAATCATCGGCAAAATCGCGTGTACGCGAAAAGAGATGTGGTTGAAAAATTCCTACAATATTCTTATCGGGGAAATACTTTCTCACCGAATTAAGCGTAGCTCTCACCTCTTCGGGATGATGGGCATAATCATCGATATACACCATATCTTCGGCTGAATACACAATCTGAAACCTTCGATGCACTCCCAAAAAGGAAGCTACAGCACGGCTTATATCGAGACTTGTCGCCTCCGACAAGGATGCTACGGCTATTGCTGCAACGGTATTTTCAATATTAACCTCTCCCGGTATATTAAATTTTATATTCTCAATCAGTCCAATCGGAGTTTTTACATCCATAGAATAACCCAGTCCATGTTTCTCGATACGTGTAGGACACAAATCAGCCTGTGAATTTACATTGGCAGAATATGTGTATATTTTCAGGTCTTTACGGTGTTCTGCCACCCATGTAAGCTCAGGTTTTGTTATAAGCACACCTCCCTGCTCTATCCTATCGACAAAATCTCTATACGCTTGTTTTAAGTTTTCATAATTCAAATAAATATCAAGATGGTCTGCATCGACAGCCGTAATAATTGCTTTTTGAACCGACAGTTGCAAGAAGGATCTGTCAAACTCGTCCGCCTCTGTAACCATCCATTTTGTTTTTTGCGTTGGCAATAGAAGATTTGAATTGTAATTTAGCGACACTCCCCCGAGTATTCCCAAGCACTGCTTGTCAGAACAGTACATTATATGTGCCAAAAGTGTTGACACAGAGGTCTTACCATGAGTTCCTGCAACAGCTAAGGTTTTATACATTCTGCTGATTTCGCCCAAGACTTCAGCTCTTTTCATAATAGTAAAGCCCTTCTCCTCTACATACTTACAGATACGTAGTTCCTTTGGCACTGCGGGCGTATATATCACGAGAGTATTTGCGCTAGTGAGCTCTTTGTCAAAAAGAGAAAGCTCATCGGAATAAGTAATCTTTGCACCTGCATCTTCCAGGAGTTGTGTTATTTCAGATTTTGTAAGGTCATATCCGCATACACGCACACCTTTAGCACTAAAGAATCGAGCTAAGGCACTCATACCTATTCCCCCGATACCTAGAAGACACACATATTTATAGTTAAGGAGACTGTTCATTCTCTCTTTGCTTTTTCTATTACAATATCAACAATTCTGTCGACAGCATTTGGACGTGCCAGTTTTTTAATATTCGCACCCAGCCTTGTTTTTTTCGATTCGTCTGATGCGAGGTTCACCATTTCGTTTATTAACAAATTTCTTGCATCTTCATCTTCAACCATTGCCGCCGCCTCTTTACTCACAAGTGCTAAGGCATTTTTGCGCTGATGGTCTTCGGCGACGTTCGGCGAAGGTACCAGCAGTGTTGGCTTCCCAATTAAACACAATTCTGATATAGTTCCCGCTCCTGCTCTACTAACTATAACATCTGCAGACGCATAAGCCATATCCATAGAATCAAGGAACTCGTATAATTTCACATTCAGAGGAAGCCCATCTCGCCTTGTCTTATTGGATATATAAGTATAATCTCGACTTCCACACTGCCATATAAAATTGGCATATACCTGCGAGAGCCTGCTGATATTACTCAGCATTGCATCATTAATGGTTTTTGCTCCCAGACTACCGCCAAGTATAAGAATTACTGGCTTCTGATTATTAATTCTAAAAAAATCAAGAGCTCTCTCCTTATTTATTTTTACGCAATCTACAATGTCTTTCCGTACGGGATTACCTGTCAATACAATCTTTTCTGGCGGAAAATAATTATCCATTTTCTCGTATGCCACACACACGGCATCGGCATGTTTTGCCAGCCATCGGTTAGCTTTGCCGGCATATGAATTTTGCTCCTGCAACACCGCGGGGACTTTCAGATGTATTGCCGCTTTAATAAGCGGAGCACTTGCATATCCACCAACTCCGACAACAACATCAGGTTCAAAATCTTTGACAATTTTTTTTGCTATTCTCAAGCTCCTCCTGAGGTTTAGCAAGAATTTAATAAAACTCAGGCTGAATTTACGAGGCATCCCCGTCACTGGCAGTCCTTTAATCTCATATCCTGCTGCAGGCACTCTTTTCATCTCCATCCGTCCTTCCGCCCCAACGAACAAAATTTCGGCATCAGAATATCTCTCTTTAATCTTATCAGCTATAGATATTGCAGGGAAAATATGACCTCCGGTTCCTCCACCACTTATTATAACTTTATACGTTTCCATTTGTTTGTAATTTTCTTCTATTTATCCTATCCAGTTTTTCCTTATCATTCTGATGTCCAATGCTGAGAATTATCCCGAAAGAAAAAGCCGTAAACAGCATTGATGTTCCTCCCATACTCACCCATGGCAGAGGCTGACCGGTAACGGGAAACAAGCCTACATTTACGCCTATATTAATAAAGGCTTGGAAAGATATCAGCACCCCCAGTCCTAGCGCCATGAATTTTGCGAATGGGTCTTTTGTTCCGTCGCCGGCTTTAGCTCCGCGATATAAAATCCAGGCATAAAGCAAAATAATTAAAATTCCCAGCGGGAAGAACGAATATTCTTCCACTATAATTGAATATATAAAATCATTATATGCTGCGGCATACACCCTCATCTTCGACCTTCCTGGTCCGGCAGCACCGTGTCCACCTTTATATATTGAATATCTAAAATAATCTGCCTGCTCAACACTTGTATTATCGGTTGGTTCGTTGCCAATAAAGCCATCAATACGAGCCTTAACAGTATGCATACGCCCTGCATACTTAGCCGGCACATTATCGGCAACAAGATATAAAACACCAATTCCAAGGAGTCCGGCAGCAATAATTCCTAATAGTTTTCTTTTTCTCACTCCCACAGCCAGCATCATTACAAATATTGTCACAAACAGTAATGCTGCCGTTGAGAAATCCCTTAAAGAAATCAACAAACAGACTATAGCCGACACGCCCAGCACTTTCCAAAAAGTCTTATCAACTTCATAGGTATCGTAGTTGCACTTGGCAAACATATTTGCCGCAAATATCACCAATGAGATTTTTGCAAGCTCCTGCGGCTGAAATGCAATAATCCCGAAAACTGACAATGATCTGCCGTGCGAAAACAAAAGATTTACCACCAGCAATACGGCAGAAATAAGAACCAACAGCAAGGACAATTTCTTATAATATTTCAGCGAAATACATTTTATCTGAAATATGATAATTGCAAAGCCTGCCAACAAAAACGTAAGATGCTTTGTGATATAGAAACTTATGCTGTTATTCTGCCTCGACGCAATAGAGCTCGAAGCACTAGCCACAGCAAGCACCGAGATGATAGACAAAAACAACAATATCATCCACAGCGTTCTATCCCCTTTCAGGTACCTATTATACTGCATCTTCTCCATTTGTCACTACAATTTTTTCACTTCTTGCTTAAACTGATTACCTCTATCCTCATAGTTTTCAAACAAATCGAAGCTGGCACAAGCAGGCGACAATAGCACCGTATCTCCCGACTCTGCGAAACAACTTGCCGCTTTCACTGCCTCTTCCATAGAACTACACTCCACAATATTATTGTTGACAGCCTCAAAAGCATCTACAATCTTCTTATTGTCCACTCCCAGGCAGATAATAGCCTTCACCTTAGAATCTACCAAAGTAAGCAGCTGACTGTAATCATTACCCTTGTCTACTCCACCGACAATCCAAACCACAGGATCGTCCGACGACTCCAGAGCATACCATGCCGAGTTTACATTAGTGGCCTTAGAGTCATTATAATACTTAACATCCTTATGAGTCCTAACATACTCGAATCTATGTTCAACCCCACTGAAAGTCTCCAAACTTTCACGAATATACGCATCAGAGACACCGACTGCCAATGATGACAAAGAAGCTGCCATGGCGTTTTGGCGATTGTGAACTCCTTTAACCTTTAAAAAATTTGTGTCCATAATAATACTGTTTGTGTTTATATCTTTGTTTATTTTAATTTTATCGTCTTCGATGTATGCACTTGCATTTTCAGTCTTCCCAAAAGTCCACACCTTAGCCTCCCCTGAGTTATATTTCATATTCTCTTTTACCACGGGGTCATCATCAGGTACTATCAGCACATCGTTTTCGGTTTGATTACGGCTTATTCTGAATTTCGATTTTATATAGTTTTCCATTTTGTTGTCGTACCTGTTCAAATGGTCGGGAGTGATGTTAAGAAGCACAGCAACATTAGCTTTAAAATCGTAGCACTCATCGAGTTGAAAACTACTAAGTTCCAACACCACATAGTCGTAGTCGCCCTCGGCTATCAATATTGCAAAGCTCTTACCCACATTACCCGCAAGCCCTACATTCAGCCCTGCATTTTTCAATATGTGGTATATCATCAAGGTAGTTGTAGTTTTGCCGTTACTACCTGTAATACAGACCGTTTTACCTTGATAAAACTTATAGGCAAACTCTATTTCCGAGATAACAGGGATGTTTTTATCCGACAAGCGTCTAATAATTTCCACACTGTTTGGTATTCCCGGACTTTTCACCACCAGGTCGGCATCTAATATTTTATTGAAAGAGTGTTGTCCTATTTCAAAGTCAATTCCCAGTTCTTCCAACACTCTCACATATTCAGGCTTTATAATACCTGCGTCGGAAAGAAATACGTCATAGTTCTTTGTTACAGCCAGTTTGGCAGCACCAACACCGCTTTCGCCCGCACCTAATATGACTAATTTCTCTCTCATTATTTATCGTATCTTAAGCGTTACAATTGTTATTGCGGCAAATGCGATTGCGACAATCCAAAAGCGCGAGACAATCTTCGGCTCAGCATAATTACACTTTTGAAAATGATGATGTATTGGCGACATTTTAAATACTCTTCGCCCCTCGCCATACAATCTCTTAGATATTTTGAACCATACCACCTGAATAATCACTGATAGGTTTTCGGCAAGGAAAACAAAGCAAAGTATCGGTATCAACAGTTCCTTTCTTATCAGTATTGCCAACACAGCAAGAATACCACCTAGGGTCAGACTTCCTGTATCACCCATAAATACTTGGGCAGGATAAGAGTTATACCAGAGGAAGCCGATAAGCGCACCTATAAATGCACTGACAAACACAGTAAGTTCGCCGATGTCGGGCAGATACATGATATTCAGGTAGCCTGCAAAAATCATGTTACCACTCAGATAGGCAAGAATACCAAGCGTAGAGCCGCTTATAGCAGTAGTTCCTGCTGCCAGTCCGTCCATTCCGTCGGTAAGATTTACAGCATTGGATACAGCCGCGATAACAAATATTATTACTAAGCCGTACACTATCCATGCCCAGTCAGATGACGAATCTGTCCCTACCAACATCCCGTAGTGAAACCTTATATTTTTGCTAAAAGGAATTGTCGTACGAGTAGTGTGATAGTGTATCTCAGATGTTTTGCTTTGTGCAGACTGCCCTCTTCCACTTTCTCCATTGACAAGTACACTCGAAGTAACATTAGTTTCTCGTATTCCCAGTTTCTCACCATTATAGAGAGCTAGTGTTATCCCAAGTCCTAACATCACCTGAGCAACAATCTTAAATCTTCCTGCAAGTCCTTTTTTATTCTTTTTGAAGGTTTTGATATAGTCATCCACGAAACCCACAAGTCCAAGCCACACTGTGGTTACCAGCATCAGTATCACATATATATTCGACAAGTCGGCACAAAGCAGTGTTGGAACAATAACTGCCAAAATGATGATAACTCCCCCCATCGTCGGCGTTCCTTTCTTTTCGAGTTGTCCTGCTAATCCGAGGTCTCTTATTTCCTCACCGATTTGTTTTCTCTGCAAGAGTCGGATTAGAGATTTCCCGAATATTGCTGCAATAATCAGCGACAATACTACAGCCACTGCCGAACGGAAAGATAAATACTGCAACATTCCAACTCCCGGTATGTCGCTATCTTTTAATATTTCGTATAACCAATACAGCATCCTTTATTTATTTAAATACGTTCAACAAATACTCTTTGTCGTCAAAATGAATTCTCTCACCGTTTTGCTCCTGATATGTTTCATGTCCTTTCCCTGCCACCAGAATATAGTCGCCACTCTTAGCTAGGCTTGCAGCCACCTTAATCGCATCAGCGCGACTCTCAATTCTGAATACATTTTTGCTGTCTGAACTGTCAATCCCCATCATCATATCATCAAGTATTGCCGAAGGGTTTTCAGTGCGGGGGTTGTCAGAAGTCAAAATCACACTATCACTAAATTTCTGTGCCACACTTGCCATTATCGGACGTTTTGTTTTATCTCTGTCACCACCACAGCCCACGACCGTGATAATTTTTATAAAAGATTTTCCGTCTTTTAGTTTTTGCAAGGTTTCCAGTATATTTTGCAGAGCATCGGGAGTATGCGCATAGTCAACTACTCCTATCCTGCCATCCCTATCTCTCACCAGCTCCATTCTTCCTGCAACAGGGTTTAAAAGGGATATTGCAAGTAAAACCTCTCCCTTGTCTCTTCCCAAAAGTAGGGCAACAGCATACACTGCAAGAATATTATATATATTATAATCACCTATCGCCTTCACCCACAGCTCGTCTTTCATTATTCTAATTAATGACAAGTCCACTTGCGTTTCTAGCACCGCAGCCTTAAAATCAGCTATTCTCGAGAGTGAGTATGTATATTTTGCAGCATCACAATTTTGCAGCATCACCATACCGTTCTTGTCATCGGCATTAGTCAGTGCAAAAGCCTCATTTGTCAACGAGTCGAAGAAACTTTTTTTAGCTTTCAGGTACTCTGCAAAAGTTTTATGGTAGTCAAGATGGTCATGCGTAATATTTGTGAACACCGCTCCTGCGAAGCTAAGCCCTGCGATACGCCCTTGCGCACAAGCATGAGAGCTGACTTCCATAAAGCAATATTCGCATCCGTCGTTCACCATTTCGTTCAGAACTCTGTTCAAGTCGATGGGAAAGGGCGTTGTATGCTTAGACTCTACAATTTTGTTCGAGCGAGATTTTATGGCAATTGTAGAAATCAGACCTGCCTTTGCATTAAGCATAGTAAACAAATCGTGCAACCATGTAGCAATCGATGTTTTACCGTTGGTTCCTGTAATACCTATCAACTTCAATTTGGAGGAGGGGTCATCATAAAAATTCTTTGCAAAGCTTGCCACTGCTTCGTTTGTATCTCTCACTTTTATGACCGTTACATCTCCGCCAACCTCAATATTTTTTTCAACAACCAGCACACTTGCTCCTGCGTCGACTGCCTTCTGTATGTATTCATGTCCGTCAGCATGCTCACCTCTCAAAGCAATGAACATCGAGTCTTTGCCAACTTCTCGTGAGTCTACTGTCAAAGACGAGACCTCAATCTCCAATGAGCCCTGCGTCTCATACTCCACTCCCTTGATTATGTCTTTTAACAGTCTCATTACATCTTTGATTTTATTGTTACACTTCTACCCTTGCTCAATTTCGTTCCTGCAGGAATAGATTGCTGTACCACCGAACCGGCACCATGTATATCTACTCTCAAACCTTCCGACTCAAGCATATAAAGCGCATCCGATAAGTTCATACCCAAAACATTGGGCATAACTCCACCCTTCAAGTCCAAGGGTTTTAGTGAGCTTGTCGAGTCAGTATTCACAACTGTCGAAAAAACTTCATCCACATTATTTATTACTGCCACCCCAAGAGCCTTCGACACATTTTTTATGGCATTCACACGCCCCCCCCTAATCCCGTTGGTTGCAAATATTTCTCTGTCGTTTCTTTTTTCTGCATCGGGAGCCGCAAACATCCCTGCGGCAAAAGCATTATCAGCAATCTCTTTAAACACCGGTCCTGCAACCGAACCTCCATAATATGCTCCGTGAGGTCTGTTTATGGTTACAATACACGAGTACTTCGGCTTGTCGGCAGGGAAATATCCTACAAAGGATGCCTGATACCAACCATCGGCATAACCTCTGTTTCTATTGGCAATCTTGGCAGTTCCTGTTTTTCCTGCAATTTTATATTTTGTAGACCTGATATTCGTAGCAGTTCCGTGTTCCACAACACCTTCCAAAATCTGATGAGCAAACTTCAAACCCGTCTCCGAACATATTTTTGGTCTCACCACCTCAGTTTTGAAGTTTCTCAGCACTTCACCATTTACACTGATATTTCTCACAAACTTTGGTTTCACAAATTTTCCATCATTTGCAATGGCATTATAAAAAGCAAGGACGTGCAAAGGAGACAGCTCCAATTCATAACCGAAAGACATTGCAATGGGTGTACTTGCACTCCACTTGTTAACAGGTTTTACCCAAGGTGCCGCCACTCCGCGAAAATCAACCCCCATGTCAGTAGTCAAACCAAACTGATACAGTCTGTCCATAAACGCCTGCCTATTATTACCATAGGCTTCATAAATAATTTTAGAAGTTCCCACATTCGACGATAGCTCAAAAATCCTGACAGGCTTCAAGCTTTTGTGAGGAGAATGCCCATAATCGCTATCATACACTTTAAACTTATCGCTGAAAGCCCAAAAGCCCCAATTTATATCATAATATTTGCTCGTATCCAGCTTATTGTCTTCCCATGCAGCAAGAAATGAAGCCAGCTTAAAAGTCGACCCGGGTTCAATTTTTCCCAATTCTCCCAAAGCGTAGTTATAAGTCTCCTTATACTGCTCCTCTCCAATTTTCCCTAAATTTGCAATAGCCTTTATCTCTCCGCTCTCCACGTCCATCACAATAGCTGTCCCCCACTCTGCATCAGACTTTATCATTTGTCTGTTCAAAGCATTATAAGCAAAAGACTGCATTCTTATATTCAACGAAGTATTGACCACCGCACCGCTGCTCGCCTCCTTGTCGGGTAGGTAAAGACGTTTCCCTACAATTGTATGTAGTCTTTCGTATCCTTTTTCGCCTCTTAGGTAAGCATCATACAAATCCTCAAGTCCCAACTCCCCGACCTGCTCGTTAGACCCCTCATCATCAGATATATGCACCCTGCCCAAAGTGCGAGCTGCCAAATCGCCATATACATGCACCCGGTCATACTCCTTCTCAAAGTCGCAATATCTGCCGATAAAGCTATTTTCTTTTAAAGCCTCCACCTGAGAATAGCCAATGGGCTTGCCACTTACTCGATAGTAAATTTTTCTCTTCCAGGCACTGCGCATTTCTCTTTCATACACTACTGCACTTTTATCGGGGTAAACCGATGAAAATATTTTAGCTGCTTCTGCAACATTCTCATCAAAATCTTCATTAAAATCTTCAGAAACAAGGTGTTTAAAACTAAAAGATGCTATAAACTCAGGCACAGATACAACCAATGGCTCACTTTCGTCAGAGCATATATTTCCCCGCACTCCATATATAGACCGAGTACTGTTCAAGCGGCTTTCGATAGTAGCAAAAACAGCTTTATCGTCCTCCCAGTATTGCACATTCAGCATGCTAAAAATACAGACTAAGCCTAAAACAGCAGTAAGGCAGAACACCCATATCATCCGTACTTTTACACTGTCTATTTCTCCCATTTTGCTTCTTTTTCGATATTTATTTCACGATTGGGTACGTTCGGCAGTTTCAGTGCCAGTCCTGTTTCCTCCACTTTCTTTAAAATCTCTGTTTCCAAACTCATTTTCTCCAATTCCACTTTCACGGCAGTAGCTTCCACTTGCAACTCTTGAACCTCCTTACTCAGCTCATTTTTTCTTACTACCACCGACTGCCCCCAGTGCCCGTTAAGCACGTAGACAACTGTCCATATAAATATGTATATCAGGTAAGGTATAAGCGTCACAACCACCCTATTTGAAAGCACTCCGCCACCAATTATCTGCTTAAAGCTCACACCCGATTTCTTCCTTCTTTCTTGCTCTTTCATCACTTCCTATTTAGTTGCTACTCGCAGCTTGGCACTCCTTGCTCTAGGATTTGCCGCAATTTCGGCAGCATCCGGAATTACAATTTTGCGGCTTACCCCTATGAAGGGAATTGTCTGTACACCAAAAAAATCTTTATTACTCTTCCCTCCCACATTTCCTGTCTTCATCAGATTCTTAACAGGCCTATCCTCCAAAGAGTGATAAGTAATACACACCAGCTTGCCTCCTTCTTTGAGCAAGCTTACAGAAGTATTCAGAAAATCATTAAGAGCATCGACTTCTCCATTGACCTCCATTCTAAGAGACTGAAACACTTTAGCATAAAACTTATTCCTTGTTCTATCGGACGTAAAGTCCTTAATCAAATCAATAAGCTCATTTATAGTATCAATACTTTTATCTTGTCTCGAACGACATATCTTAAAAGCAAGTTTACTTCCAACATTTAACTCACCATATTTATAAAATATATTTGCTAGTTTATTTTCAGAATATTCATTCAATACAATTTTTGCCGTTAAGTTCTGCGCCTGATTCATTCTCATATCCAGCTCGGCATCGAAGCGAAAAGAGAAACCGCGAGACTGCTCGTCAAACTCGTGTGAAGAGACTCCAAAATCGGCAAGTATTCCATCAACTTTGTCAACTCCGTAGTATGCCAAATGATTTTGGACATGCCTAAAATTGGAAAGTATAAAAGTTAATCTACTGTCCCTTTCGTCTACATTTCTGGCAGCATCATAATCTTGGTCAAAAGCAAACAAACGTCCATTAACAGAAAGTCTATTTAAAATCTCAGCCGAATGCCCACCACCACCAAAGGTCGCATCAACATAAATTCCATCAGGATTATGAAGCAGAGCATCAATACTCTGTGTCAGTAAAACCGGTATGTGATAAGCACGATTTGACATTCTATCTTAGTCTTCTTTGTTTCTGTTTCTATCTTTAAACTGCTTTGTAAATCTCTCCTTCCTCGCACCGAAGTCTTCACGTCTAACCTTTTCGGAATGTTTCTCGTAAGCTTCCTTATCCCACACCACTATCATATTCTTCACCCCCGAAAGCAGCACCTCCTTTTTTAATCCTGCATACTCCCTATACTCCGAAGGAATATTCAAACGCCCATTTGCCGCCATCGGAATTTCGACAAAACGTTCGTACAGCTCCTCCAAAAAATCTGCGTGCTCTGGATCATCCATATCCAACATTTCCTCCATCCTGTCCAACTCATCCTCCCAATATTCCTTCGGATAAATCTGCAAACACTTTTTGTAAGAATCCATAGTAATTACAAGCGGCTCCAAGGCAAGTTCTCCCATCTGCTTCTTGTATGCGGATGGTAGCACAAATCTCCCTTTATCATCTATAAGAGCCTGATACCTAGAAGAAAACCGTATTTTTCTTTTTGTCGTACTCATAATTACACTACAAACATAACAATTTTATTCCATTTTGTGCCAAATTATGGTAGAACATTACATTTTATTCCACAAAAAACAAGTGCTTTTTTGTTCATTATTTTGTCAACAACCTCACATATCTATCTACATAACAATGATTTACATAACAAAGAAATTTGTTAATAAAATATTCATAAATTTTCCAAGGGGGATGTCTCGAACTGCGAATGTCCGACAAAAACAGGCACTATAACAGCACAACGCCTTATAAATCTAGCTCTTATAGTCTATATAAAAATAAAAACACAAAAGGGAACGGAATGGAACAAAAGAAAGTGGAGCAAAAGGGAACAAAATGTAGATACTACAATATTACAAAGCTACGATGTGGGCTGTTATAGGCTGAAAGCCTGAATTAGTTCAGCCCATGGCAACGCCATGGGGAAAGATACACCACCAAAGTAACGGTACGGATTGCAGGGCGATGATACCCCCGCCTGCGACACCCCTCCTTGAAGGATGGGATTTAAAACTGGCAACAAGTTTAATCGTTGAAAATAATATAAACACTCACCCTCTCAGAACGGCTTTAGCCCAAATGATTAGTAGCAATGTAAGGGAGGTTATGCCCTGTCTCAGCAAAGTTGGGCGTATAAGATAGACGAACTCTATATAGTCTACTGATAGTAGTAGTCTCTCACATATAGGGTATCAACTGCTCCGAGTTCTATTCCTTTTTCCTTCACCACTACTTGATTAACAAGAACTCCATCACTAAAAAGATTATCATACTTAATCACCTCCTGCTTCTCTCCCACTGTCGTTATTTCTTTAGCAATCTTAACCTTACCCTCAGAATTATAGACGTATTCCAACTTCTTATCTGCATCTTCCAAGTTCAACATATTGCAATACTCTAATTTGCCGTCGGGATTAAATTTTCTAGTATACGATCTTATTCTATCCATTTTAAAGGTGGTCTCATTCCACCTCGTCACCACCTGCCTAAACCATCGTCCTTGCGAGTCGTACTCTACTTTACGTTCGATATGAGGAAGTTTCACGACACTTTTATTGTTTTTATACTTCTTGGTCATAATTGCATCTACACGACCTTTCTTATCATAATCATATTCATAGCGCATAATCGGAGCTGTTCTATCCCCCAGTTTACTGGACCAATAGCTTACCACATAGTCGAGCCTGCCATTCTTGTCATACGTGAATCCTTCAGCTGTTCTGTCGATTTTACCGACTTTAGTAATTTTCGTTATGTTTCCTTTTTGATATTCTATTGATATGGTTCTTTCTCCCACCAGCTTGTCGTGTTCTACTATTTTAGTAATCAAATTACCGTCATACTCCAATTGGATTTTTTGGTCTCTGTCGACCTCTCCTTTCTTGGTCATAACATTAACGTTTTTCACTTTCCCTCCCACATCATAAATACAATCCAGCACAGTATGTTCCTTATCGTCTTTATACTCCATGTGGGTAACTCTGTCGTTACCGTCCATAATGTATGAATATTCCTTTCTCGCCATTCCCGAGAAATTTTTGTTAGTGTAGTCTTTCTCGACCACAAGCGACGGTATCCTATCTATATACTTTATTGCATCGGAAGCGAATACTCCCCAAGGCACAGACACCCGATACTGAGGCACTAAGTCTACCACTCCGTCAAAGAAGTCAGGCAATCCAAACCATGCACTAATTTTATCGTGCGACCACTCCTCTGCATCGGTATTATACTTTTGGAAGGTTCTCTCAATATATATGTTTTCGCCTCCATCGGTGTTTGCTAAAAGCATTGTACCAGCTAACAGAAATAATAAATAAATTTTCATAGACTTCGAATTATACAAATTATCCAAAACTAGCCTATCAAAAACCTCTCCTAATTTCTATAAATTAGTATTAATCTTTTATATAGGTCTCTATATGTCGCTCCTTCTTAACTCCATAAATATCTGATATTGTTACCAATATACCTGTCTCTTCCACATTACCAAAAAATCTGTTCAGCACTGTACCAAACACTCGCATCGAAGGCGAGAGGTTCATATAGGCATTCACCAATGGCGGAATTTTCTCACCTCTACTTCTGACCAGCTTCGACAATATCTTATAGTCTTCAGTATACGAATCTCCGTTAAACTCCTTTGCAAGACTTTCAAAATTATGGTGAATTTTAGCATCCTCGCGAGGGACTATTAATCCATCCTTATCTTTAAAATATTTATCGAGAAATGCCATTAAATACAATAATGCCATTTCATCGAATGAGCGATACGTCGTCATTTTCCCTAGGAAATATTTTATCTGCGGATGCTCTACAATCAATGCCCCCAGTCCATCCCACAAATTATCGAGTGCAAAAAGAGCTTTCGCACCGGCCTTGCTCGATTGGTAATCGGGTTGCACAAAAGAGCGTCCCAACTCTATACACAGAGGTTCATACTCGTCGATATATTTCTGCGAGAATTTAAACAGTCTATTAGTAGCCAGCATCCGTTCATCATTTTCATCTTTTGGAGCTTCGCTACAAACAATATATCTATAGCCTCCAAGTATCTCCGAGCAACTAGTATCCCAGACTATCAACTGCTTAAATGGCTTCAATTGAGTATCGAAGATATCAATATCAACATCCTTTCCGGTGCCGCCGCCCGCAGCTCGGAAAGTAAGTTCACGCAATCTTCCCACTTCAAGCATCACATTGGGCGAGTCGTGGTGAGTTATGACGTATATTTCGTTGTTGCTCTTGTTGGTCTTACGCAGCAATTTATCGGGCGTAAGCTCAGCTTTGAGCAACTCTTTATCTATTGGAGCAATTATCTCCTCCATAATATTCAATTTTAATGATAACAGAGCAAAGTTATAAAAAAAGCCTAGACTTTATCAATGTTTTGGCAATATTATTACTAGCACATCACAGAACAGTCGCAATTACAGTGGTTTACAAGACTGCCCACCGACTACTGTTCATTATTCATTGCGTATACCTCTTCTCTGACATAAGCCGCCCATTGGTCGGGAGTTTTCTCAGAGTTGAAAATCTCAAAAGGAATAGGCTTTCCGAAAGTTAGTTTTATTTTACCGCCTGTCATTTTAAACATCTCTTTAGGCAGAAACAGGAGTTCTATATTCCACGGTATTCCCCAGCGTTTCCGGTTTCGTGCTAAGTTATAGAAGAATTCTGAGTTTTGAGCATCGACATACAAAGGGATTACATCTCTTTTATACTTCTTTGCTTTGGTAATAAAATGCTTATTCCAAGGCAAATCTTGAATTTTACCGTCTATTTTTCTTGATGCCAATCCTGCGGGAAAAATACACACGGGTTCATCGGTTGAATACAGTTCATCCAGCATTCTGACAGCATCTCGGCTGTTTGCACCGTACTTATTTATAGGTACAAACACATCTCTAAGTTGGGGGATTTTTGTCAACAAATCATTAACCAAGAATTTTCCCGAACCGAAATATCGGGAAACGACATCAAAAATCAGCATTCCGTCGAGTCCTCCAAGCGGGTGGTTTGAGGCAACAATGTATCTTTTGTTCTTATCAATTCCGTCCAGCCCCTTTACTTCAGCAGTAACTTTAAAATAGTCGAACACGGCATTATGTGTAAACTCATTGCCATAGTCGTATTGATACATACGCAAAATTTCGTTCAGATCTTTGATATGCAACTGTTTGTCGAGCCAGCGAAAAATTGCATCGGGCATAAACTTGTACAGGCGAGGATTTTTTTCTTGAAAAATCTCTCTAAGATTAATAACCAACAGCTCTCGTTTCTCCTTCAAATCTTCCATTCTTCCTAATTCTTTGTAAAACAAAAGTAGTACTTTGGACATATAATATCAAATATGGAACAAATAAACTAAATTTGCGAGAGAAACATCTTCATAATATGAGTACATTAAATATTTATAAGGCATCTGCAGGTTCAGGTAAAACGTTCAGGCTGACCATAGAGTACATAAAGCTGCTTCTGCAGAATGAATACAATTATCGAAATACCCTTGCCGTAACCTTCACCAACAAGGCGACCTCCGAGATGAAGCAACGTGTACTGAGTGTCTTAGACTCTTTGGCACACAATCCCGACGAAAGCGGATACTACTCAATCATCGTCCAAGAAACCGGTTTAGCTAAAGCCGAGATTCAGGCAAATGCCGAGAACGCCTTACGTCGACTTCTCCACGAGTTTTCATTTTTCAATATATCGACCATCGACAGTTTTTTTCAGAAAGTGTTGCGTGCATTCGGTCGCGAGCTTGGTCTACATTCGTCTTTTGAGTTGGAGCTTAGCACCGACGACATAAAAAACGAAGCAATCGACCGCATGTACGACAAACTTGGCAACAACAGTCAAATCAAGGATTGGTTGAGCAACTACGGTAAGGAAAAAATCAACAATGGCAACAGTTGGAACATTCGCAAAGACATTTCTCGTTTGGCGGAGATATTATTCAAGGATGACTTTAAGGTCTTCGACGATGAAGAAAAAAATAAGATTATCGACAAAGGCTTTATCGAGAGCTATGCAAAAGACATAAAAGGAGTAATATACGATTTTGAAGACAGCATCATTGGCAAATGCGATGAATTGGTACATTATGTAAAATCCAATGGTTTAGACCCTTTTGATTTTAAATATGGCAAAAACGGTGCATTCTCGACAATAAAAAGATTTCAGGATAAAAAATTCGAGAAGGTGACACCACGTGCAAGACGTGCGTGCAAAGAGCCAGAGTCTATACTCCCTGCAAAAAAGAACCCCGAGCAATTAAGTTTGGCTTTAAATATTTACATGGAGGTATCCGAAAGATTTTGCGATATACTCTCCTACTACGATGCAAACATAGCACGCTATAATTCGGCAGTCGATATCTACACACACCTATATATAATAGGTTTGCTTTCGGACATACACTCCGAGATAAAGGAAATATGCACAGAGAATAATGTATTTCTGATTTCCGACACATCAATGATTTTACGAGAAATTATTAACGAGGACGAAACTCCGTTCATCTACGAGAAACTCGGTACTTATCTGAAACACTTTATGATAGACGAATTTCAGGACACCTCACAGCTGCAATGGGATAATTTTCTGCCTATATTAAAAAACGGACTGAGCGAAGGCTTCGACAGTCTCATCGTCGGCGACACGAAACAATCAATCTACCGATGGCGTAACGGCGATTGGAAACTCCTCGAATATCAAGTTTCGCACGACATACTGCCTTTTCCCACCGAAATACACCTCCTAAACAACAATTGGCGAAGCAAACAGAACATTGTTAATTTCAATAACGCTCTATATCAGAAACTTAGAGAAGTAGTCAAGACTGAAACCAACATAATGGTCGGCGATACATCCCAACAGGTCTTGGACGCATACTCCGATTACCAACAAATAGCATCATCGAAAGACGACAACAACAAGGGCTTCATATCCATAGATCTCATAAGCAATGACAAGAAGCCCGATGAGGTGAAAGCAAAGGATTGGGAGATTGAGAAATCCCTAGACTTGCTATTAAAACACATCATCAGCCTGCAAGACCACGGACAAAAAGCATCCGACATTGCCATTCTAACAAGAACAAACACAGAAGCCAAGATAATAGCCGATTTCTTACTCGACAGGCGAGCTAAGCACAAAGATTATAATCTTGATTTTGTATCAATGGACGGGCTCACCCTTAGCAGCTCGACAGCCACAAAGTTTATAATATCATTCCTCAGACATATCAACAGCCCGACAGACAACACTCATAAAGCGCTGTTAGCATACCTATATTGTACAGAAGTCAATAGAGACATGGCACTAAACGACGAGAAAATATTTGAAAACTTCCTCGCCATCTTTAATGAGATAACTGACAATCAACAGAATACGCCATCTGTGTCATTATTGGAAACAATGGAATTTGTCAGTTCTAAATTTAATTTGCAGAATATTCCGGGCTCGAAAGAGTTTCTTGCACAGCTATTCGACGAGGTGATAAAATTTCAGAAGCGTAGCAACAACTCCTTACCTGCATTTATTGATTGGTGGGACAGCAAAGGACACAAATCCAACATCAGCATTCCCGACAATCACGACGCAATAAAGATTTTAACCATACACAAATCCAAAGGACTTGAGTTTAAGTCTATTATACTCCCCTTTGCCTCTTGGAACATTTTAAACACTCAGTCTGGCAACGAAATAATATGGTGTAAGAGCGAGGAAGCCCCATTCAACAAACTAAAACAGAACCCCCAAACACTCAACAATTACAAGAATAAGAATATATTTTACCAAACCCTTAATCAGGAGATTATAGACAGGTATATAGAAAATCTCAACATCTTATATGTGGCAAGCACGAGAGCCGAAGACAATCTGTTTATAATATCGATAGACAAAGAGACTGAAAAAGACAGTAAAAACAATACTTTTCAATGGATAAAAACCGTTTGCGATGATCTTCCTCTTCCTAAGGACGAAGCAACGCACGAACACCACCGCAACATATCCATTGGAGAGATAGCACAATATCCTGCAAATCAGAAAACTGAGAGCAACACCATAGAAATAGAAAGTAACTATTTTCAACACTACACCGAGAAACTGAGAATATCAGAGCAATCCAAGCTCTACTTTGCCGACCAGAAACGCGATGGCAAAAGAGAAATGGGAAACACTATGCACAAGATTTTAGAATCGGTTATCTCCACCGACGATATTCCAAAATCTGTGGAGAGAGCCGTATTGGAAGGTAGAGTTGAAACCTCAATGCAGGCGGAGCTTATCAAGCAACTTACTGATTTTGTTACAAGACCCGAATACAAGAAATATTTTGAAAAAGGGATTCAAGTTCTGAGCGAAAGAGATATACTTTGTGGAGATAAGGGTATCCGCCGTCCCGACCGAATAGTTATAAAAGACAATAAATGTACAGTTATTGATTTTAAATTCGGCAAGCCCGAATCAAAGCACAAGAAACAAATTGACTACTACGAACAACTCCTGTCGGAAGCATTGGGTATACCAGCGGAAGGACTAATAATGTATTTTTAAAAAGCCCGATGATAGCCGGGCGGCTATCATCGGGGTCAGTGTGTATATTTATGTGTATATAAAACGAGCATGGGATTTGCTCTCAAAGGTGAGAATGTGGCAATCTGTTCGTTGTTGCGAGGAGATTGCTTCGTCGCAAGCTCCTCGCAATTACGAACATTTATCGGCTGTTCGCTTATAGCCTAAAGCGTACGGCATACAGCGGTATCTCAATTCTTCGTTATTTCAATTGTAATGTTCACTGTTTTGCTTGCTCCGGCGCAATTGTCGTTCGTTCCCGTTGTGTAAGGGATTGTTACTTGAACCTTGTCAAGTCCCGCATTTAACGACACTGCTGCATTCCAAAAGCCTTCGGCATCGAAAATCTTACCGTCTGTTGCACTAGTGCTAAGGTAGGCAGGATTATTAGGATTGACACTTGTTCCCGTTGCTGTTGCCGTTCCCCATGTTCCACCGTCGGAGACATAAGGAAGCATGTTACTCAACTTATAGCCACCGTTTTTCAAAGAAACACAGCATACGCTTATTGTCTTGTCCTTGAACATGGCATAGCGATTGTCGGTCAGTCCGTTGACGTATATCTTGCCGTGTGGAGAACCTACACAGAAGCCTGCTTTCTCGTAGTAGTAGGTAAACACCGTTGTATTGTCCTTCTTCAAGCTGCTTGCAGGATAGGCGGCAGGGTTGCTGAGCTTATTGCCCTCGCTATC
>JBKEAJ010000042.1:0-13087 GCA_047972135.1 Bacteroidales bacterium
CTAGCACTAGCACCTCGCCGGGTTTTAGGTCTTTCGACATTTTGGCAGTTTCTTCTCCTATACAGTCGGGAGCCATTTTGACCTTAGTGCCAAGCAGTTCCGACAATCTTCCCGTAATATGAGAAAGTGAGAATTTATCTTCGGGGCCGTTTTTTGGTCGTCCTAAGTGCGACATGATAACAGGCATACCGCCGCCTTCGATAATTTTCTTGATCGTCGGCACGGCAGCACGAATTCTTGTGTCGTCAGTGATTTCAAGGTTTTCGTTTAGAGGCACGTTGAAATCCACTCTTATAAGAGCTCTTTTGTTTGAAAAATTGTAATTGGAGATATTCATTATTTTAAATTTTAATTTTTTGCTGACACAAAAATAAGAAAAAATGGAAGCCTAATGGGACTGTCAATATGAATTTTAGGTAAACTATACAGCAAGAAGTTTTACAAATATGTTATCCTGTCTGCTAGTTGAAGGAAGTAGTCGTTAGACCATATCTCCAAATCTTTAGGGTTCTGAATAAATGGAGCAATGTCTTGTTTTACAAGTTTTATGTTAGTTGAACTGAGTCTGTCTTTCAGCATCTCAGCAAAAGTCTCTTTAGATATTTCCATGCCGTTGAAATCTTTAGCACGAGTTTGCAGATGTTTGAAATTAAGGGGTGTGTTGTGTTTTACATACCATTCAAAATCGTACCAATCTCTACCTTTTACCCTGTTTCTCCATTTGCGAAACAAAAGTGCATGCACCTTACCTGCATATAAATCAGGTAAGGTAAAACAGCGTGTCATAAACGAAAAAGGCATTAGAGAAAGTTTTTGCTCGGTAGAAAAATTAAGCGGAGGTTCGGTGTCAACTTCGATTTTGATTTTTACGTCTTTCTCGGTTTTAAAGCTGATATCATATATATCTGTATTGTCTTTCAGAAAGGCAGATTCTATTTTTGTGTTACTTTTCTTTTCCTTGCGGGAGATTACAACATCTCGTCCGGCTGCTTTAAATTCTTTAATAATTGCCGGGAGATATTTCTGTAAATCAAATGTGTAATCTTTCCTGAGCAGAGAGAAATCCATATCCTCTGAAAAGCGGGGTAATTTGTGGAATATTCTCAGACACGTGCCTCCGTAAAAAGCAGCTTTATCGAAAAATTTACTTCGGTACAGTCCTGCAAGCGTAATTTCTTGCATCACTTCATGCATTGCATTCCTTCTTTGCCCGCTAGTTCTAATATCATATTCAGCAAGCATTTGGTCGAAAATATTCATCATCTTAATAATTTAAGTAATAGTTTAAGTGCCCTTTTTTTCTTTCCTGTCTTTATACATTCTTCAACTATACTGCTATCCATGTCTGATAGTCGAGAGGTGTCTAGGCGCAAGTCATCTTCCAGATATTCTTCTAATACTTTCGCTGATTGTATTTTTACACCACGAGTCTCACTAATAATATCACATAAAGCCTTTTCAGGTGTGGCTATAATAAATGCATATTCGCTTCCCTCCATCTGTCGTTTTATTCCTATAGGGTAGTAATTTTCTTTGATTCCGATATATTCAAAGTTTCCGATAGAATTTTCAAATTTCTTTGAACGTTTTGTCGTCATGGAACGTATGGTGTAAACTCGCTCTGGGATTAAACCGTAATACCGTAAGGCACTTTCCATAGATACATAGGATGGGCCATATAAATGATTTGCAATTAGTTCGGCAGATAATAACTGATTATTTATATTCGGAGATACCACATACAGCCCCTTCTTTAGGCGTATTACTTTACCTTCTTGTTCAAGGTTCGCTATTTTATTCTGAGGGAAACTATAATCAGAATAAATGGAACGCAGCACCGCATAATCCATTGGAATAACTCCTGCTTGTTCTAATGTATTCATATTGATATTACAAATTTAAGAACAAATATAGCCAATTTTGCACAGATAGTTGAATAAAAAGATGATAAGTGTGCAAAAATGGATAACTTTTTTTGCAAAGGTGGCAAATTGTAATATTTAGGGATTTGTTTTATATTTGTTGCATAATAGTCTTAGATACATAATTGTATGAATATTTTTAGTACCATACTTGAGTATCAGGAAGAAGAACGGAAAAGAGGCTCCAGACCAGTTAAGCCAACAAATAACCTAGCAGTGATGAGTAGTTTGCTTATGCAACTAGAGCTTAGCCCAAGAGTATATGGAAAAGATAGATACGCAATATGGTTTAAGGTGCTTGTTTCTCAAGAAAGTCCCAATGCTCCTGTTAGTTCATTTGGGAAAATTTATGTTCCTAGCATGGAAATAGACTCTTTGCTAATGATTGATGTTGGAGAATCTAATCCATATTTTTTTAATCGGGCAGACTCCATTTTGTTTAAGTTTGATTTTAAGCATGGTGGTCAGAGTCGTTACAGAGAAATCCCCTTGAAGAATAAACAGTAGCAGAGCAATGAAAAGAGTACTTGTTTTATTAATGTCTGTTATTTTTGTGTCTTGTGGTGGAGGGAAGCATAAAAGTTTCCCACGAGAGCAGCAAGAGTGGCAAGAAATAGTCTCAGAAAAAGGGAAGTTTAAAATCTCATTCCCGAATTTTGAGGTGAAGGAAGAAACTAATACATACTTTGTAGATGGAAAAGATAGTGTAAGACATGGATATAGCTACTACGTAAATACTCAAAATGAAAATGACGAGAACGCTGCTTATTTAGCAAGTTATATAATCTGGATTGATTATGATGATAGAGATATTCAACAAAACTTTGATGAAGTCGAAGGATACTTCATGAGAGGTGCAAACACCACTCTTGTATATGAAAGATCTGTCGAAACAAATGGTTATATTGGTAGAGAGTGGTATTTTGATATGGACTCAACTCCCATGAAATTTAAATATAGAGCTTATTTTTATAATGGAATAATGTACTCTTTGTTAGTATTAATTAAAGATGACAGGTTATTTAATAGCTCAATATCAAGATTTTTCGACTCATTTGAGATACTTGACACTATGACTTATGGTGAAAATTAGACGTAAGGAAATCTAATTGGAGGGTTTATAAATAAAATGATAGTGCTTGTTAGTCCGAGTGTCTGAAAATCTATCATCGAATGATTATCTTTGCGTCCATGAATACTGAAAATAATAACAAGAAAGCAGTGGTGCTGTTGTCGGGAGGCTTAGACTCTACGACGGCGTTGCATTTGGCAAAATCGCAAGGTTTTGAACTATATGCTTTGACCATCAACTACGGACAAAAAAATATAGTGGAACTTGAAAAGGCAAAGAAACAAGCAGAGCTGACAGGTGTTAAAAAGCACTTTATTCTTGACATGCAGATGAGTTTGTGGGGTGGCTCTGCTCTTACTGATAACAATATTCCTGTTGAGGATGGCGATATAAACAGACAAAGTATTCCCACAACTTATGTTCCGGCACGCAATATGATATTTTTATCCTTGGCAGCATCTGTTGCCGAGACTGTGGGAGCGCAGGATATTTTTATTGGAGTTAGTCAGGTCGATTATTCGGGCTATGTCGACTGCCGAGAGGAGTTTATCGAAGCGATGCAGAATGCTGTCAATCAGGGAACGGTGTGCGCGGTGGTCGACAATAAGCCTATCAGGCTGAACGCTCCTTTTATCAATATGACTAAGACGGAGGAGATTAAATTGGGTGTAGAGTTAGGCGTTGATTATAAACATACCCACACTTGCTATGCTCCGCAGGAAGCCCCTTGCGGCAAGTGCGATAGTTGTAAGCTAAGAGCCAAAGCCTTTGCCGAAGCTGGAGTTGTAGACCCTGCATTATCATAGAACGAGGATGTCAAAAATATATCTAGCAAAAACGGGAATTTTCCCCATACTCTTTGACGCTGACGGCAAGAGGATTGCCGAGCTGTCGACAACGGGGCTACCTTTGCCCGGCACGATACAGGGTGAGGGCAGGCTGGTCGGCGTACCTTCGCTATTTGTGAGGTTGGCAGGCTGTAATCTGTCCTGCCATTGGAAGTTGGAAGATGGTTCAATAAGTGCTTGCGACACTCCGCATGCATCTCTCGACACGTCAGACAGGGAGCAGTGGGAGATAGCTGATATTATCGCTATATTGAAACAAAATCTACACAAAATAAAGCATGTGGTGGTAACGGGTGGCGAGCCATTTATTCAGCCCAAGCCACTGAAAAAGCTGTGCCAAGCCATTAAGGACGAGTTGAGCTGCCATGTGTCGATAGAGACCAACGGCACTACCAATGACGATGAGGTATTGCCGTGGATAGACTTTTTCAGTATTTCGCCAAAGCTAAAAAATGCGATGCAGTACAGTTGTCATCGTCCCGATAAGCGTCTGAATATAATGTCTATACAGAAGATTATCGACCACTGCAAGGAGGCGGGGAAGGACTTTCAGCTGAAATTTGTAGTAGCCGACAGCTCCGAAGACCGTGAGATAAAGGAGGATTTCCTCAATAGACTCAGCGGATGGCAGGACAGCAATATTTATGTAATGCCGCTCGGCTCGACAGAGGCAGAGCTAGCCCAAAGTTCCCAAAAAGCCTTTATGCTGGCGGTAGAAAACAACTGGCAGTATTGCCCTCGCGTTCATGTCAACCTATTTGGTGATGCGGAGGGGGTGTGATTGCAGCCTTATCCCATCAAAAATCCCTACCTTTGAAAACAAAAAAGCTGTCATCTGAAATGAATGAAAAGGATATACTCACTCATCTGGGTGCAAAGAGTGCATCGCCTGCGAGCTACGACAAGTCGCTGTTGGAGCGTGTGCCACGCTCTATCAATAGAAATCAATATGGCATTACCGGCAAGGAGTTTACGGGAGTTGATATTTGGCATCATTACGAAGTTAGTTGTCTGACTACCTACGGATTACCGGTGTCGGGAGTAATGAAAATTGCTGTTTCTGCAAGCTCAGAATATATAGTGGAGAGCAAGTCGTTGAAACTGTATTTCAACTCTTTTAATATGGAGCGATTGGCTGATACAAGTTTGTTGTCGATAGAACGGATGAAGCAGCGTGTGAGAGCGGATTTGTCCGAATTATTGGAAGCTGAGGTGTATTTGCAGTTTTTTGACAACGACACATTGCTTTCAGATTCGTCTTTGCAGGGCTTCTCTTGCATTGACAATCTTGAAGGTGTGGAAAGGCTTAGTTTCACTGACTTTAATGAAAATCCGGCATTGCTGAAACCTAAGCAGGGCAGAGGCAGGTCTCAAACCCTTATGTCTCATTTGCTGCGAAGTAATTGTAAGGTTACTCATCAGCCTGATTGGGGGTCTATATACATTCATATCAATGGCAATAGGCATATCGACGAACACAGCTTGCTGAGATATCTAGTGTCGTTCAGAAACGAAAATCATTTTCACGAGGAGATTTGCGAGATGGTTTACAAGCGGCTTTTCGACCTGTTAGTGCCTGACAGACTGATGCTTGCATGCCTGTACACAAGGCGTGGCGGCATTGATATTTGTCCGCTTAGGTCAACTCACGAGGATTTGCTCCCCGATTTGTTTACGGATATTGACAATTTGTATAAGCTGCCTATGCGGCTGTGATGTTTCATAAGATCTTGTTGGTGTTTGTGTTTCATTTTGAAAGTAAAAAGCTTTACATTTGTGCTTTTAAAAATTGAAATAAGGGAGCAGTATGTCAAATCAAAATAGAGGACTGTTTAGCAGTAAGTTTGGAATAATAGTCGCCACAGTTGGCTCGGCAGTGGGATTGGGGAACATTTGGCGTTTCCCTTATGTAGCAGGCGAGAATGGCGGCGGTGCTTTTTTGATAGTATATTTATTTTTTGTGTTAGCCATCGGCATTCCTGTACTTTTTGCGGAGTTGATAATCGGTAGGAGTGCGCACAGCAATGCCGTAGGATCCTTTAAGAAATTAGCACCAAAAACATCTTGGCATCTCGTTGGAGCTATGGGCGTTTTGGCTTCTTTTATGATTTTGTCGTACTATCTAGTGATTGCTGGCTGGACTTTAGAGTATCTGTATCAGTCTATTGCCGATAATCTTGCAGGCAAGAACACGGCAGAGCTTAAAGGTATGTTCGACAGCTTTGTGGCATCTCCAAGTCGCACGCTGATGTGGTTTTTTGTGTTTATGTTGATGAATGTGGTCATCATATCGGCAGGGGTAGAAAAGGGTATAGAGCGATTCTCCAAGTTTCTTATGCCTTTGTTGGTATTGCTTTTGGTGGTGATAGGTATTCGCTCGGTAACCCTCGAAGGCGGACAAAAGGGCTTGGAGTTTTTGTTTAAGCCCGACTTCTCGAAAGTAACCATTGACGTGGTGTTGGAGGCACTCGGACAGGCATTTTTCTCACTTAGTATCGGCATGGGAGCAATAATTACCTATGGTTCTTATATTAGGAAAAAGGATAATCTTGGGGCGACTTCGTTCACCGTAGCCATTGCCGACACGCTCATTGCTATTTTGGCAGGAGTAGCAATTTTTCCTGCTGTTTTTGCCTTTGGCATCGACCCTGCGGAGGGTACTAATCTGATATTCACTACCGTTCCCAATGTTTTTCAAAGAATGACAGGAGGGTACATCTTTTCGATATTCTTTTTTCTGCTGATAGCTGTTGCAGCACTGACCTCTACCTTGTCCTTGTTTGAGGTGATTACAAGCTACCTGATAGAGGAATTTAAAATAAAGCGTAAGCTAGCCTCCATTGTTACGGCAGTGTCGATAGGTATTACGGGTAGTATTGCTACCTTGTCGTCCAATCATATTTTTAATCTCAAGATATTTAAGCTGTCGATATTCGATTTTTTGGACTATGCTACGGCGAATATTATGCTTCCTTTGGGCGGACTGCTGATAGTGATATTTGTTGGTTGGGTATTCAAAAAGAAAAAGGTATTGAAAGAGATACGCCACAGCAAGCACTACAAGGCACGTTATTTGCCTGCTATAATGTTTATTATTAAGTTTATAGCACCTGTTGCCATAGCGATTATCTTTATTAATAAGATACTATGATGTATGAGCAGCCGTGTATATTCGTTGAATTGTTTAATTGTTTAAGGTTTAGAGTTGAGTCGCTACGCTGTTATATCATGACATCGTAAAATTATATAATCAGAAATGTAGGGGCAGACCTATATGCATTGCCTAGCTGTTAAATTGGCTGTTGAGCATAGTGCGTAAAGCCTAGGGCTTATTGCAAAAATATAAACATCATGATATGTGGGTAATCCTGTCGTTAATATCTGCCGTTTTATTGGGTTTGTACGATGTATTCAAAAAGCTATCGCTGAATAAGAATGCTGTGCTGCCTGTATTGTTTCTGTCTACTCTGACGGCGGCAGTGCTTGTCGTTCCGGTGCTTGTTGGTTCAGGCATCAGTCCTGAGTTGTTTCAGCGTATTCATCTGTATGTGCCGCCTATATCTGCACACGAGCATCTTTTGGTTTTCATAAAGTCGCTTATTGTGGTGGGCAGTTGGATTTTTGCCTTTCATGCCATGAAGCATTTGCCCATCACCATCATATCGCCTATTAGAGCTACGGGTCCTATTTGGACACTGATAGGTGCAATTCTTATTTTTGGTGAACGGCTCAACATTATGCAGTGGTTTGGTGTACTGACAACATTAGTCTTTTTCTACTTACTGTCTACGGCAGGAAAGCGAGAGGGCATCAACTTTCGCCGCAATAAATGGGTGTTCTGCATAATTGCTGCAACCCTGCTCGGCACAGCTAGCGGACTGTTTGACAAGCATATACTGCGGCAAGTCGATCGCTTGGCGGTTCAGGCGTGGTTTTCGTTCTATCAGGTGGTGGTGATGCTGCCTGCCATTGCTTTGTTTCGTTGGCGTAAGCCACGTGGTGAGCGTCCGCCCTTTGAGTGGCGATGGACCATTCCTCTCATTGCGATATTTTTGCTATTTGCCGACTTTGCCTACTTCTATGCCCTCAGTATTCCCGAGTCGATGATTTCCATTGTTTCTGCTCTTCGGCGTGGCGGCGTAGTGATAGCTTTTGTGGTGGGAGCTCTACTCTTTAAGGAGCAAAATCTCAAGCAAAAAGGTATTTATCTTCTCGGCATCCTCATTGGAATATTGATAATAAGTTTCGGGACGTGAGGTTTCAGGGCAATCTGTCATAACATTTCGGCGTTGTATATAAGAATGTTGAAAATCATTATCTTTACATTAAAAACTAACGTAGATGAAAAAGGTACAATCATTAATTTTTATGCTATTGGGTTTGCATGTCGTGTTGTTTGCTCAGAACTCAGGAGTCGAATTTAGGGAATTTGATAATTTCAAAGACCTGATACAAGTAGCGCAGAATGAGGATAAGGAAATCTTTGTAAACCTGCATTATGTAGGCTGTCCTCATTGTGTCAGGATGGATAAGAATGTATTTCCAAATAATGAGGTGGGAAAGTTATATAATGAAAATTTTGTTTGTGTTTCGTTGGATATAAATACAGACTCTCTCGGCGTATTTTTTGAACGGGAATATACTCCTTTAGGCTATCCTGCCTTTTTATACTTCGACAAGGATGGCAATCTTTTACAGAAAACGGTTGGATATAAGGTGATAGACGAATTTATCAATATTGCTAAGACCTTGCCCGATTTTGAGAATAGTTTTGCACAATATCAGAACAAAGTTGATGTTGGAGATCTTTCGTCCGAAGTGTTAAGCAAATACCTAAGTACGACATATGTTCCCGAAAAGGGCTCACTGATAAATGAGTACATGACGAACTGTACAGAGGAAGAAAGATATTCGGAAGATACATGGAAAATGCTGTCGTCGGTTATACGCAGTGATAAAGATTCTTCTTTCAAATTTATAAAGGATAATGAAAGCAAATTCCGTCAAACGGTGGGTGATAAAGCTGTGGATAATTATCTTGTCGATATATTAACATTCAAGGTAAACCCATGGAGTAGTTGGTGGGCAAACGATTTTCAGAGACGCAAAACGAAGAAAGAGCTCAGAGCAACAAATAATCCTCTTGCAGAAAGAGTTATAAATAGAGTAGATTTTATGGTGAGATTAGAGAGGGCAGGTTGGCGCATAAACTCTAAGCGTAAGTGGAAAAAGATGATACAGGAAACCGAGAGCTACATGGCACATGGCTACGATGATTGGTATAATTATTATAGAGCATCGGCTCTTATTTTGAATAGTTACGAAAGAAGAGGCAAGCCCGAAGATTTAAATTTAGGCTTAGCTTTGGCAGAAAAAAGCGTCGGTAGTAGGAAGGAATTTATGAATATGCTTTTTTATGCCTTAGCACTGAAAAGAGTAGGAGCAGGAAGTAAGGCAGTTGAAGCCCTTCAAGAAGCCTTCAACTACGAAACCGAGCAAGTGGAGAGAGGGAGTCTGGAATATGCCAAAAAGACTCTGAAAGAGTGGAGCTCTGAATAATAAAGGAGCTGTTTGTATCTTCCACAAATGAGCATCCGAATAAACCAACGTCATTGCGAGGAGCTGACGACGAAGCAATCTCCTGCAACAAAGAGCAGATTGCCATGCTACGCTTGCGATGAAGGATTATTAAAAACAGCAAAAGCATAAAGCCTATCTAGCTTATTGCAAAAATATAAACACATGAAAAATTATACTTGATTTTAGGTATATTTGTGCCTGAAATATTGATTAGATGAGAATTACAGAGCGGAAATATATAGATTCCTATATTAAATCTTTCGGACACCGGATTCCTCGCTTGCTTGAGGCTTATGATTTTTCTGAGAGGCAAGGCGGATTTGAATATCTTACAAAATCGTCAGCCGTTTACTCATCAAATATTGAAGGCAACAGCATCGACTTAAATTCTTATATGAACTACGAAATGAATAAGGATAAATTTAAGTCTGGAAAAGAAATCGAGGAGATTGAGAACCTGATTAGAGCCTACGCATTTGCACAGAGAAACAGACTTAATGAAGAGAATCTTTTCTATTGTCATAAATTGTTTTCCGAAACCTTATTGATAAAGAGCAAGAGAGGGAAATACCGCAAGGAGCATGTAGGTGTTTTTGGGAAGTCGGGTTTAGCCTATATGGCAGTAGAGTCGGAATTTGTCGAACAAGAAATGAAAATCTTTTTTGGAGACTTAGAGGAGTTGGTTTCATGCGAGCTTAATGAAAAAGAGGTGTTTTATTTTGCATCATTGACACATCTGATATTCGCTCATATTCACCCATTTAGGGATGGCAATGGGAGAGCTGCAAGATTACTGGAAAAATGGTTTCTTGCCGAGAAACTGGGAAAGTGTTTGTGGAAATTGCCGTCAGAGGAATATTATAAAAATAATCAAGCAAAATATTATGAAACAATCAATCTAGGCGTAAATTATTATGAGCTTGATTACGATAGGTGTATCCCTTTCTTGGGGATGCTTCCAAATTGCTTGAAGTGAGATTATTTTTCTTGACTTCTGGTCATCGTAATGACTTCTGGTCATAACTTTTGGTCATTACAATGACTGGAATATAGCTTGCTTTTTACTTGTTGTCTACTAATTCTTGATTTTGTTATCATCTTAGAGAGGCAGAATAGGTGTTACTCTATACTTCTCCACTATAGATAAATCCGCTGGATTCTACGACTGCTCTAACCTTCGAGAGGTCTATATTTTGCCTGATATTGAAACCGTATTTTTGGAGACGTTTGCCTCCACCGATTCTACAAATTCCAATCTGCGTATGCTGTTTTCCACGTTCATTTTACAATGATTGCAGGTCATGCCTTCTACTTTTATTATCAGCGTGTTGGACTCACTTGCGTAAGCGTTAATATTTTTTTCTGAATTATCCTAGATTTGAGATATCCATCAGTATGTTTATGCACCATATTGTGGTTTAGATAATCAGTAAACCATTCGGCAGGCATGGCATAGTCAATTTTTGAACAGAGCCGTTCCTGTGGTTGTTACTCCACAAGAGCATAGGGGTAGAGGCACTCCAAAAAGAGATGCCAATAAAGAAGATTTTAACGGAGAACCATTAAGATGTTTTTCTATACTTTGTTTTGGGACAAAAGCATAGAGCATACCTGCAAAAAAGAATCCCAACAATAGGTATGGTGCCATTTCCGAAACGATTGTCAATAAATCAATAAGGAAGGTTTTTATGTATTCTGAGATGTTCATTTTATTTATGTCCTATACTGCGAGCAAATATAGTTAACTTTGCCGTCAAATTATTTTATGGTGCAAAGTTTAACAATAATAATACTAGTGATAGTCATTGGCAAATATGCTTTCGACATGGTGATGGGACTTATGAACTCTAAGTATAGTGAAAAGAAAGGTATTCCTGCTGAGCTTTCCGATGTCTACGACAAGGAGAAATATCAAAAGCAGCAGGCTTACTCAAAGGCAAATCTACGCTTGGGGATTGTCGATAATTCTCTGAATACCACGATATTGATAGTGGTGATATTTGCATCTTTATTTGCGTATGTCGATAGTTTGAGCGTGAGCATTACGGAGCATCGAATTTTGCAGTCTCTGACTTTTTTCGCCATAATCTCTCTAGTCAGTGGAGTAATATCCTTGCCCTTCGATATAATTTCTACCTTTAAGATTGACGAAAAGTTTGGATTCAACAAAAGCACCCCGAAGATATTTGTGTTAGATATGCTGAAAGGTATTCTGCTTTCCGTCGTGCTTGGTGGCGGTTTAGGCTACCTATTGATAATGTTTTACTATGCCTTCCCCGACACCTATTGGATAATTGCAGGAGCTGTGGTGTCGGCATTTTCTTTGTTCTTTGCAATGTTCTATTCGACACTGATAGTGCCACTGTTTAACAAGCAGATGCCACTGGAAGAAGGTGCGTTGAAAGAAGCCCTTATGAAGCTGGCTGACGACACGGGCTTCAGTTTGAAAAATGTATATGTAATCGACGGCTCAAAGCGTTCGACCAAGTCCAATGCCTATTTTACGGGTTTGGGTAAGACTAAGCGTATAGTGCTGTATGATACGCTTATAAAGGATTTGACTGTCGAGGAAATCACTGCCGTCATGGCACACGAGATAGGGCATTACAAGAAGAAACATATAGTTAAGTCTATGATTGCAGGGATATTACAGATTTTTGCCATGCTTTATTTGCTGACAGTCTGCCTGCGGTTTGAAGAGCTGAGTTATGCTTTAAATTTCACTCGTCATACCTTCCATTCGGGGATATTGGCATTTTCGCTACTAATGACACCTCTGTCAATGCTGATAGGTATAGTGTCGAGTTATTTCAGCAGAAAAAATGAATATGAGGCGGATGCTTTTGCCGCTTCGTATGTCGATAAAAAATATCTAGTGTCGGGATTAAAAAAGCTGAGTGCCAATAATCTGAGTAACCTAACTCCACATCCCCTATATGTAAGGATAAACTACTCTCATCCCACGTTGTTGCAGCGGATGAATAATCTGGGAGCAGGAAATAATGGTTAATTATAAACGAAATACAAAATCATCGCACCGAAATGTAGGGGCATCCCTTATGGATGCCCAAATGTCGCCCGAATGCAGGGCAGGCACAAGACCTGCCCCTACAAATACGAAACAAAATATTTTCTGAGTCAACAATTGCAGAAAAATAAAATATTCTTACCTTTGCACTCGCATTGGTTCGGATATGTCATTCGGCATATCTGACTAAGAGGGAATCAGGTGTAAATCCTGAACAGACCCGCTACTGTAAGTCCTATGCAACTTTTGAGCAACACTCAAGCCACTGTATTTTAACGAATGTGGGAAGGCAGCTCAGAGGAGGATAAGTCAGGAGACCTACCAATCGACAGTCAGTTTAGAGCTTTCGGGAGATAGAGCTTGAGACCAAATGTACTTGTTGCATACAATCATTTGATTTCCTCACATTTTGCCGGAACTATTTGTAGAATCGGGTAGTGGCATATATTGTAGTGTCCATTCTCACAAAAACAATTAGTACGATGACGTATTTCAAGAAATAGCAAGCAGTGTCGGGCTTTGTCTTTTCGTGGAAGAAGACAGACGTACGGGGTCTGTAAAGATATTTTGAGTATAATATTTCAACTCCGAAGCGAAAATGGCAAAGTCCCTGGCACTCTTTTAATGGACAATTGAA
>JBKEAJ010000043.1:0-58844 GCA_047972135.1 Bacteroidales bacterium
AAGTCCATAGATGTTGAAATCAACACATCGTTACCGAGTGCCTCTCTTATACGACTAAGCATGTCGCCCTCTGCATCTTGCAAACCTACAACACTCATTGCCCCGTGAATGTCGAAAAACAGTCCGTCGTAGGGTGCATTTTTCTTCAAACTGTCAATCATCTCCGTAACAAGAGATTCGTAAGTTTCTCTAGTAACAATACCTCCGGGAACTGCGTGTCCTTGCAGTGCCGGATACCAATCTGCCCGCGCTCTAGTGGGGGAATCCTCTTTCATAAAAGGATACTTGTCGAAAACTGCTTGCCCTCGTCTGGCATGAAATGCTTCCGCCTCAGTCTGCGCAGGCGAAAAGGTGCTCGACTCAATCGCTAAGCCTGCGATTGCCACCTTTGGCAAGTCTTTGGCTGCACTGCTTGGACTCTTTTTGCACCCAAAAACAGTGAAAAATACTACTGCCGATAGAAAGTAGCTGTAAATGTTCTTTTTCATATTATATTGTTTTGATAATTCTATTCCTTGTTTTTTGTTTTTAAATACTTTTCGATATGTTGTAGCTGCTACCGCTTATTATTTAGGGGCTTGCTTAGTTGCTATGCTTACTTTTGTTTGCCGGTTCTATAATGTGTAACGCAGGTGTGATTGTTTAATTGTAAGGAGTGATAATCTAAATGCACTAAGTTCTGAAAGTGTAGTAAGGAGTGTATTTGTGTTTGGGTGGTGCAGTGTTTCAGATGGCTATTCTATTGCTCCTCTTCCTTGCTCATCTCTTTTAATATCTTCTCAACTTCGTCTTGTGCGCCTTTTAGTTTGCTTTGGCAAATCTTGAACAGATTGGAGGCTTTCTTCACTTGCTCTGCTATTTGGTCTACATCGAGTTCTCCATTTTCAATTTGACTCAATATTTCTTCGATTTGTTCTAGTACTTCACTGTAGCTAATGTCTTTTTTCATGTGTTTATATTTTGTTTTTTAATTGTCACATGTATCTCGCCAATATAATCATACTTCTGTGTGAGACTTGTCTTATGGCTCGTTTCATGTGTTTATATTTTTGCAATAAGCTGTAAGCTATAGGCTTTATACTTTTGCTGTTTATAATCATTCCCCTGTGTGTAGTTAGGCTTGTTGCTTTTAGCTTAAAGCCTATTGTCTTTCATTTATAAATTAATCATTTACCATTAACAATTCATCGCTTATCACTTTCTCCACCTTACTTTTTACTTCTCCGTTAATAAATTTTACACTGAGAACGTCTCCTTTATTTACATCTCTAACACTGCTGACTGTCTTGCCATTCACTTTTGTATAGCAATAACCTTGTTTCATTATATTTTCGGGGTTAAGACTGTCTGTTTTTTCTGCAAGATGTTTTATTTTACTCATTTCTTCCTTAAGTGCGAATTTTGCTTGTTGTGCAAAACTATGCAATTTGTTTCTCAATGTATTTTTTTCTTTACTTAACAAGTTTAGAGACGAGTTGGATATGCTTGATATAAATTTATTTACTTGAATTTGTCTGTTATTCAGCGATTTATTAGTTAAAATACCGATATTCAGTCCTAGCAATGACACTTGTTGTTGTTGAGATTTTAGGTATGTGTTGCATTGTGTTGTTATAACTTGAAACGTATTGATTATAAGAGTATTGAAATCATTTGCTCTTGATACGATGAACTCTGCTACTGCCGTTGGTGTCTTCAATGTGGTATTGGCAACCATATCCACAATTGAAACGTCCTTGTCGTGCCCTATTCCCGTAATGATGGGATAGGGGTAGAGAGCTACGACCTTGGACAATTCATAATCGTCAAAACACGCAAGGTCGGTTTGAGCTCCGCCTCCTCTTATAAGTACAACCGCATCGTAGTCTTGTTCATAAGCCTTAATATTCTCTAGAGCATTTATTAGTGATGATGGAGCTGTATTACCTTGCACTAGGGCAGGGTAGAGCTTTGTTTTAAATTTAATCTTCTCTGGATTATTCTCCAATTGCTTCATGAAATCTTGAAAACCTGCAGCTGTCTCAGAAGATACAATTGCAATATTCTGAATAACAGGAGGAAGTGCAAATTCTTTATTCATCTCGAAGATGCCTTCCTTCGTGAGTCTATTTATAATTTCCTGTCGTTGTCTTGCTATATCGCCCATTGTGTAGGTGGGGTCAATATCTAGGACGTTGAGACTCATGCCGTATATCTCATGGAAATTGACTTCTACACATACTAATACTTGTATCCCCGATTTCAATGCTTGTTCTGTAACTTCTTGAAAATGAGAATTAATCATCCTGAATCTCGATGCCCATATGGTTGCGCGGGCTTGGGCTAAGAGCTTCTTGCTACTCTCATCTTGCTCTACCAGCGTGAGGTAGCAGTGCCCAGAGTAGTTGGATTTTATCTCACTTATTTCGGCAACTATCCATACAGACGATGGCAGATGACGGTTTAGTGTCTGCTTTATACTTATTTGAAGCTCTGATAGTCTGATAGTGTCTGCCATTTACAATAGATTAGCTAGGTTCGATGGAAATAGGGTGCATACAAATGTATACGCCCTATATGAATGTTTTTATTTTAGTCTTTCCTGAATTTCTCTCGTGGCTGACTCAAAACCTGGTTTTTCCAATAAGGCAAACATATTCTTCTTGTATGCTTCTACTCCTGGCTGGTCAAATGGATTAACGTCTAATACATAGCCACTTATGCCACAGGCTTTTTCAAAGAAATAAATTAACTCGCCAAGGCAAAACTCGTTTAGTTCGTCAATTTCAATCCTGATATTAGGTACTTCTCCGTCAACGTGAGCCAACTTTGTTCCCAATTCTGCCATCTTATTAACCTCGTCTATGCGTTTGCCTGCAAGGTAGTTTAGTCCATCAAGGTCTGCCTCGTCTTGAGGTATTTCTAGTGTATATTTGGTCTTGGCAATTGATATTACGGTCTCAAAAAGAGTTCTTTCGCCCTCTTGGATGTATTGTCCCATGGAGTGAAGGTCGGAAGAGAAGTCTACCGATGCAGGAAAAATGCCTTTGCCGTTCTTGCCCTCGCTCTCTCCGTAAAGTTGCTTCCACCATTCTGCAAAATAGTGTAGTTTGGGATTGTAATTGACCAGAATCTCAATTTTCTTGTCCATCTCATATAGTGCAGAACGGGCTGCTGCGTATTGTGCCGTAAGGTTGCTTTCAAAATCAAGCTCTGAACTACTGCATTTTTCCATGTTTATTGCTCCATTTACCAATGCTTTTATGTCAAAGCCTGCAATGGAAATAGGTACAAGCCCTACCGGCGTTAAAACAGAGAAACGTCCGCCAACATCATCGGGAATAATGAAAGTTTTATAGCCTTCGTTAGTAGCAAGCTGTCTTAAAGCTCCCTTCTTGGAATCTGTAATAGCAATGATACGCTCTTTAGACTCTTCCTTTCCATATTTGCTTTCAATTTCTTGTTTCAATAATCTGAATGCTATGGCCGGCTCTGTGGTAGTCCCTGATTTAGAGATGACAACAATTGCATATTCTTTATTTTTGAGTAAACTTGTCAGTTCGTGCATATAATCCTCACTGATGTTTTGTCCTGCAAACAGTATTTTTGGATTGCTCTCGCTTTCGAGTGCTGAAAAGCTGCTCGACAATGCGTCTACAACCGCTTTTGTTCCCAAATATGAACCTCCTATACCTACAACAACCAGTATGTCAATTTTCTTATCTCTTATCTTTTGTGCCGTGCTTTCTATGTCTGAAAACTCTTCCTCGCTTATGGACGATGGCAGGTTTGTCCAGCCCAAGTAATCACTGCCTTTCCCCGATCTCTTTTCAAGTTTGATAATTTGTTCTTTTATGTTCTCCTTGTAGGACATTATTGCATCCTTAGAGACAAAATTGTAAATCGAATTTAAATCAAGTTTCATGTTATATCCTTTTTTAATTAATCTCTTTATTGTAGTTTCTCTATCAACTCATCTATCTCTAAACTAGGTCGACGCCCCTTGTATAGTATGTTGTAAACCGCATTTACAATTGGCATTTCCACATTATATTTTTCATTCATCAGCGTAACGGAGTTTACAGCATAATAGCCCTCCGCAATCATGTCCATCTCTATTTGTGCTGACCGTATAGAATAACCTTTGCCAATCATTGTCCCAAAGGTACGATTTCTACTGAATTGTGAGTAGGCAGATACTAGTAAGTCTCCTAAATACACAGACTTGCCGACTGTTCTATTCATAGGATAAACGGCATTCATAAAGCGCTCTATCTCAAGAAGTGCATTCGATACCAAAACGGCTTGGAAGTTGTCGCCATATCTTAAGCCGTTTATGATACCCGAAGCTATGGAGACAATGTTCTTGAGGACTGCCATCAGCTCGGTGCCGACAACATCGTTCATTATTGATGTCCTAATATATTGACAAATAAGACATCTTTCTATGATTCTTGCATTGTCTTCGTTTGTACATACTACCGTGAGATAGGATAGCTTTTCCAAAGCAATCTCTTCGGCATGGCAAGGTCCGCCTACAACAACAATGTTGTCTCGGTATACTTCGAAGACCTCGTTTAAATAGTCAGAAACACTCAGCCTTTTTTTGGGGACTATTCCTTTGATGGAGGAGACTAAAATCTTCCCTTTAAAATCTTCAGGATGAAGCTCTTGCAGAGTGTCGTTGAGAAATGCTGACGGAATAGCAAGAACTATTATTTCTGATGATGCGACAGCCTCTTTAGCATTGGAGTAGAAGTTGATTCGGTCTGTGTCAAAATGTACTCCTCTCAAGTAGCCAGGATTATGCTGGTACTTCTTGAAAAGCTCTATGTTTTCCTCCGAACGAATGTACCAGTTTATAGATTCCACATTTTCCAAAAGAATCTTTGCCATTGCTGTTGCCCAGCTCCCTCCTCCGATTATTGCAATATTCTTACCTTGAAAATCCATATCTTATTGTTCTTGTATTTTACTCAACCATTGCTCCACCTCTGTCTGTAAGGGGACTGTTAGACCCAACTTGTTCTTTTTGTTGTAAGAACACAGCTCGTTGAATAGTTTTGTGTGTTTTGTGGTTTTCAGGCTCTCTAAACTGGTGTGCCCTAAACCTAAAATCACCTCTGCCCACTCACTCTGAATACCTAATTCCTCAAGTTTTTTCGACATATTAATGTCGCTGCTCTTATTTTCGGGCTTCATCTGTGGAAAAAATAAAACCTCCTGTATAGACTCACTGCCCGTCATAAGCATCGTCAGCCTGTCTATGCCAATACCCATCCCAGATGTCGGAGGCATGCCGTATTCCAAAGAACGTATAAAATCGTGGTCTATAAACATTGCTTCGTCATCTCCTTTCTCAGATAGTGATAATTGGTCTTGAAATCGCTCTAATTGGTCTATCGGGTCATTCAGTTCTGAATAGGCATTCGCAATTTCCTTGCCGTTTACCATCAACTCAAAACGCTCCGTTAAACCCTCTTTCTCACGATGTTTTTTTGTGAGTGGTGACATTTCTACAGGATAATCAATTATAAATGTGGGCTGAATGTAACTAGCTTCACATTTCTCACCAAATATCTCATCTATTAACTTGCCTTTTCCCATGCTTGAGTCTGCTTCTATTCCTACACTTTCACAGAATTCTCTCAACTCGTCTTCGTTTTTACCATCAATGTCAAAACCTGTGTGTGCGAGTATAGCATCACGCATCGATACACGTGGATAAGGAGCTTTAAAGTCTATCTCGTTTTCGCCAACCTTAACTTTCGTTGTCCCATGCAACTCTAAGGCTATCTTTTCTATCATATCCTCCGTAAACTCCATCATCCAGTAATAGTCCTTGTAGGCTACATAAATCTCCATGACCGTAAATTCAGGATTGTGGGTTCTGTCCATCCCCTCGTTGCGGAAGTCTTTTGCAAACTCATAAACCCCGTCGAAGCCTCCTACTATAAGTCTCTTTAGATATAGTTCATTAGCTATTCTTAAGTATAAGGGAATGCCCAAAGCATTGTGGTGAGTAACAAAAGGTCGTGCTGCCGCACCTCCAGGAATAGGCTGAAGAATAGGTGTCTCTACCTCTATATAACCCTGAGAATTGAATATGGAACGCATTACATTCATCAGCTGAGTGCGCTTCATAAATCGGTCTTTTACCTCAGGATTGATAATTAGGTCAAGATAACGCTGCCTATACCGTAACTCTGGGTCAGTAAAAGCATCGTAAACCTTGCCGTCCTTCTCCTTGACAATGGGTAAGGGACGTATGGATTTACTTAGTATGATTAGCTCGCTGACGTGGATAGACTTCTCGCCTGTCTGCGTAACAAAAGCTCGCCCTTTGATACCGACAATGTCGCCTATGTCTAAGCATTTCTTGAATATGTCGTTATATAGGGTTTTGTCCTCGCCTGGGCATAATTCGTCTCTGTTTAAGTAAATCTGGAATTTACCATTGCTGTCCTGTAATACAGCAAACGAAGCCTTGCCCATGATGCGCCTGCTCATTATACGCCCTGCCATCGAAACCTCCTGATAATTGTTCTTCTCGGGAGAATAATCATCTCTTATATCCTTTGATGTTGCCGTAATGTCGTACAACTCTGCAGGGTAGGGGTCTATGCCTAAAGTTCGTATCTTCTCTAACGATTCTCTTCTTATCTGCTCTTGTTCACTAAGCTTTATGTCCATCCTTTTATATATTGTATAATTTTAGTCCTTTAACCAAGCAAAGATAATACATGTAATTTGGGAAACAATCATGTTCTTCGCTTTTTATTTCTTGTTAATAGTGTTGATAAGTTATTGGCGATGTAATTCTTTGTCGGATAATTAGTTGCGGCGCGGTGTGAATGAAATTGTTAATAACGCACCATGCTTATGAACATTCTTGCAAACTTTTAGTTAATTTTGCCTGCTATAAGATATAGTGAAGTCTAAACGTTTAAGTAAGTAAGAAAATATGTCGCTTGAATACAATTTTGGAGAAATAGAGACTAGATGGCAAAGGAAATGGGCTGATGATAAGGTGTTTAAAGCCGATAATAACTCAGATAAACCTAAATATTACGTCCTAGATATGTTTCCATACCCCTCGGGAGCAGGATTGCACGTTGGACACCCATTGGGATATATAGCATCGGATATTTTTGCACGATATAAAAGACTTACGGGATTTAACGTACTACACCCAATGGGCTACGATGCCTACGGATTACCTGCCGAGCAATATGCGGTGAAAACAGGTCAACATCCTGCAATAACAAGCGAACAAAATATTAAAAGATATAGAGAGCAGCTTGACAGAATAGGATTCTCTTTCGACTGGGACAGGGAAGTGAGAACCTGCGACCCCGACTATTACAAATGGACACAGTGGGCATTTGTCGAAATGTTTAATCACTACTATGATTTCGATAGCCAAAAAGCAATTCACATAGACAAACTCGTATCTCATTTTGAAAAACAAGGCACAGCAAAATTAAATGTCGCTCAAACTGAGGAGCTTATATTTTCTGCCAATGAGTGGAAATCAATGTCTGAGACCGAAAAAGAAAAAAATCTACTGAATTACAGAATTGCATACAAAGCTGTAACAATGGTAAACTGGTGTCCCGAACTAGGGACGGTACTTGCCAACGACGAGGTAGTAGAAGGTCTCTCTGTGAGAGGCGGACACCCGGTGGCACAAAAAGAAATGGAGCAGTGGTGTCTGAGGGTTTCTGCCTACTCGAAAAGACTGCTGGAAGGTCTGGAAGATGTTGAGTGGAGCGATTCGCTTAAAGACCAACAGCGCAACTGGATCGGACGTTCCGAAGGAGCTGAAATGACCTTTAATGTTGAAAATTCTGATAGTGATCTTGAAATTTTTACCACGCGTGCCGATACGGTTTACGGAGTTACTTTTATGGTGCTAGCACCCGAGAGCGACTATGTATTGCAGCTTTGTACTGAAGAGCATAAAACAGAGGTGGAAAATTATATAGCACAAACACAAATGCGGACGGAGCGAGAGCGAATGGCTGACACAAAGAACGTTACAGGTGTGTTTACAGGTGCTTATGCTCTTAATCCATTAACAAAAGAGAAAATACCAATTTGGGTGTCAGACTATGTACTCGCAGGGTACGGAACGGGTGCTATTATGGCGGTGCCTGCTCACGATAGTAGAGACTTCTTGTTTGCAAGAAAATTTAATCTGCCTATTCGTCAGGTGGTCGTTCCTCCCAATGAGCAAGCCTCAAATACCGACCAATGGGAAAACTCGATAGATGCAAAAGAAGGGACGATGGTAAACTCAGGTGTAATCAACGGACTTAATGTTATTGATGCAATAGAGAAAGCCAAAGACTACATTGAGGAGAAAAATATCGGCAAAAGAAAAATAAATTACAGGCTAAGGGATGCTATTTTCTCTCGTCAGCGTTATTGGGGCGAACCTTTTCCTGTTTACTATGAGAATGGATTGCCAAAAACCTTGTCGCTTGACGAGTTGCCTTTGGAGTTACCCGAGGTTGATAAATATGCTCCAACTCCTGACGGAGACCCACCGCTAGGAAATGCTAAAAACTGGCAACATGCAGATGGTCAGCCTTATGAACTCTGTACTATGCCTGGTTTTGCGGGTTCGTCAGCATATTATTTGAGGTATATGGACCCGAATAACAACAAGGCTTTGGTGTCTAAAGAAGCTGTAAATTATTGGCGAAATGTCGATTTATATATCGGTGGTAGAGAACATGCAACAGGACACCTCATATATTCACGCTTTTGGAATAAGTTCCTGTTTGATTTGGGAATAACTCTGGAAAAAGAGCCTTTCAAAAAACTTGTAAACCAAGGTATGATACAAGGTCGCTCGAACTTTGTTTACAGAATAAAGGACTCAGTCCCTCAGAAATTTGTAACTCTTGAGAAAATAGACGATTACGAAACTTCACCTATTCATGTCGATGTAAATATAGTAGAAAATGACATCCTTAATATAGAAGAGTTTAAGAAGAGTTTACCCGAATATGCTGATGCAGAATTTGTTCTGAACGATAATGAAGCTTATGTCTGTGGTCATGCTGTGGAGAAAATGAGCAAATCGCTATACAATGTGGTGAATCCCGATTTAATTATTGAGAAATATGGCGCAGACACGCTTAGGATGTACGAAATGTTTTTAGGCCCGCTCGAACAGTCTAAGCCTTGGGACACAAAAGGTATTGACGGAGTTTTTAAATTCCTTAGACGCTTCTGGAATTTATTTCATGATAAGAACGGAAGTCTCAGTGTTAGCGAAGATGCTCCTAGTGCTGAGGAGTTAAAATCACTCCACAAAACTATCAAGAAAGTAAAAAGCGATATAGAGAATTTCTCGTTTAACACCTCCGTGAGTGCATTTATGATATGTGTAAATGAGTTGACAGAGTTAAAGTGTAATAAAAAAGAAATTCTTAAGCCTTTGCTCGTAATTCTTTCTCCTTTTGCTCCGCATATAGCAGAGGAGCTCTGGAATAAATTGGGCGAAACAAAGTATATAAGCTTCGCTGCATTTCCCGAATATGACGATAAACACCTGATTGAGAGCGAAATCGAATACCCTGTGCAGATAAACGGCAAGATGCGTTTTAAACTGAATGTTGATGCGTCGATTGGTAAGTCTGATATAGAGAAGATTGCAAGGGAGCACGAAACTACCCAAAAGTGGCTAGACGGTAAGTCTGTGAGAAAAATTATTGTTGTACCCGGCAAAATTATAAATATTGTAATTGGTTGATATGGGCAATACACCAAATATAAGAAGTAACATTCTCGGTCTGAAGGTAAATCCCTTGGTAGTTGATTATTTGATTATTTCATTTGGGCTGACCCTATATGCTTTTGCTTACACCTATTTAATATTACCACATCAGCTTAATAGTGGTGGAGTTACGGGAATAGCATCGGTTATATATTATGCAACAGGGATTAAGTTCTATTATATTTTCGCTACTATCAATACAGTTCTGATAATTATCGGGGGCTTAGTGTTGGGATGGAATTTTGGGGTGAAAACTCTTTACGCCTTGCTATACTCCATATTTATGTTTACGATAATTAAAGAGCCTAGTGCTCCGTTAATTCCTGATATTCTTGTTTCTGTGGTTCTTGGAGGTGGTGCTATCGGAACAGGAGTAGGTTTGGTGATAAGCAGGGGAGGAACTACTGCCGGGACCGATATACTGATTATGATTATTAATAAGTACTTTGATGTTACACCGGGACGATTGTTCATGTTTTTTGATGTTGTAATTGTTAGCTCTACCATATTGGTAATTCCAAAATTAGATAATTTGGTATACTGTTATATTTCAATGGGGCTGGTAGGTTTTATGGTCGATAAGGTTTTAACCGGGATAGCACAGAGTAGTCAGATATTAATCTTTTCCCAAAAAAGTGAGGAGATTGCAGACTTGATAAATAGTAATGTAGATAGAGGTGTTACGATTCTAAAAGGTAAAGGGTGGCACTCAAAAAAAGATATGGAAGTAATATTAACAATCGTACGTAGAAAAGAGGTTGGCGAAGTATTTCGAGAAGTTCGCAGTGTAGACCCCAACGCCTTTATATCGGTAGGGACGGTAAGGGGCGTTTACGGGCAAGGTTTCGACCGTATGAAAAAATAAAAGATTGTGAGAAAATTAGTTATTGTTGTTTCAGTAATCATGGTAGTTGGACTTTTTATGTATAAGTTTATAGGCAGAGCAGGAACTCACCCTAACTTGAATGATACAATTGCATCTGAAAAAAAAATTATATCCACCGATAAATATGGACTACCAACAGATTCGTTTTTAATGGATGAAGGAGTTATACAAAAAAATGAATTCCTAGGTGAGATCTTAACTCGAAATGGGGTTGATTATCAGATAATTGACAGAGTTTCTAGAAAATCGTTGGATACAACATATGATGTGAGGCGTATGAGAGTAGGAAATAGTTACCGTATTCTCAAAGATGAGGACTCTACTGCCAAATATCTTGTATACGATATGAGCAAGTTTCAATATGCAGTGTATGCTCTTGATGGAACGGATTCCATTTGGATGGGAAGGCATGCTATTGATACAGTGGTGGAAACAGCTGTTGGAAGTATAGAGTCATCTCTATGGAATTCTCTCGCAGATATTAATAAGCCTCCATATCTTGCGGTAGAATTATCCGATGTTTATGCATGGAGTATAGACTTCTTCGGTCTTCAAAAAGGTGATAGCTACAAAATTATTTATCAATCGCTTTACATAGATGGCGAAAATGTTGGAATTGGAAGAATTATAGCCTCAGAATTTTATCATTTCAATACAAATTATTTGGCATATTATTTTAATAGTGAAAATAATTACTTTGATGCTGAGGGTAATAGCCTAAGAAAGAGCTTCTTGAAAGCCCCACTTAATTATAGAAGGATATCCTCGCATTTTACACGTAGCAGATACCATCCAATCCTGAAAATCAGACGTCCACACTTAGGTGTCGATTACGCAGCTCCTGCAGGAACTCCAGTCGTAGCAATTGGTGATGGTCGTATTATCGGTCGTGGATATGAGCGTGGCGGTGGCAACTATATCAAGGTCAAACACAACGATACATATACTACAATATATATGCACTTATCAAGATTTGGTGAGTTTAAGCAAGGACAAATTGTTAAACAAGGCGAAGTGATTGGGTATGTCGGATCGACCGGTCTATCAACAGGTCCTCATTTGGATTTTAGGGTGTACAAAAATGGGAAAGCTATGGATCCTCTGCAGTTAGAGTCTAGTCCCGCAAAACCACTTACCGATTCTTTGTTTAATGCATTTGTACCCACAAGAGATGCTTTGACGATATTATTAAAGTCAATAGGTGAAGGTGGAGCTTGTCCGCCCGATCCAAATGATATTATTACACTTGAGGAAATGGAGAACACTCATATTTAATCTGTTTTTTAAGTATATTTGCAGGCTGAAAACTGTCTTGTGTTGATTGACAGAGCAAACACATGACAGTTTTTGAGTATAACAACATTGTGAATTGATGAAGAATATTAGAAACTTTTGCATTATTGCACACATAGATCATGGCAAGAGTACTCTTGCCGACAGACTCCTCCAAATGACTAACACCATCTCCGAAAGAGATATGAAAAGTCAAGTGTTGGATGATATGGACTTGGAGCAAGAAAGGGGAATAACAATAAAAAGCCATGCTATTCAGATGCTATACGAGCAAAATGGCGAGAAATATGTGCTGAACCTTATCGACACTCCCGGACACGTCGACTTCTCATACGAAGTCTCTCGCTCCATTGCTGCATGCGAAGGGGCTTTGCTGATTGTAGATTCTACACAAGGTATTCAAGCTCAAACAATCTCTAATCTTTACTTGGCATTGGAGCATAATCTTGAGATTATTCCTGTCCTAAACAAAATAGACCTCCCAAACTCAATGCCTGAGGAGATTTCTGACCAAATAATAGATCTTATCGGTTGCGACGAAACAGACATCATCCATGCTAGCGGAAAAACAGGAGCAGGTGTAGACAAAATATTAGAACGTATTGTCGAAGTTATTCCTGCCCCAACGGGCGACAAAGACGCACCACTGCAAGCTTTGATTTTCGACTCGGTGTTCAACCCCTTTCGTGGTGTGATAGCATATTTCAAAATAGAAAACGGAACTATGCATAAAGGTGATGCCGTTAAATTTTTTAATACCGGAGGCAAATATGATGTAGACGAACTGGGGGTACTCAAAATGGGCATGGAGCCTCGTAAAGTCGTGGCAACAGGAGAAGTAGGTTACGTTATACTTGGCATAAAAACAGCGAAAGAAGTAAAGGTCGGCGACACGATTACGCATATCAGCAAGCCTTGCGATAAAGCTATTGCAGGTTTTGAGGAAGTGAAGCCAATGGTATATGCCGGTGTGTATCCAATTGATAGCGAGGATTATGAAGACCTACGTGCTGCAATGGAAAAACTCCAACTCAATGACGCTTCGCTTACATACGAGCCTGAATCTTCTGCTGCGTTGGGATTTGGTTTTCGATGTGGTTTCTTGGGGCTGCTTCATATGGAAATTATTCAGGAAAGACTTGATAGAGAGTTTGATATGAGTGTTATAACAACCGTTCCCAACGTGTCGTATATCGTAGAATTAACCGATGGCGTGGAGCTCGATGTTTATAACCCCTCAGAGCTTCCGCCTATAACTAAAATTGAAACTATAAGGGAACCTTTTATCAAAGCTCAAGTAATTACAAGTACCGAATATGTAGGCTCAATAATGACACTGTGCCTTGAAAAAAGAGGAACTCTAACAAATCAGCACTACCTAACTACCGAACGTGTGGAGCTGACATTTGACATACCTCTCGGCGAAGTGGTATTCGACTTCTATGATAAACTCAAAAGTATCTCTCGTGGATATGCCTCTTTCGACTATCATCCAGGCGGGCATAAACCCGCAAAGCTGGTGAAGCTAGACGTTTTGCTTAATGGCGAAATGGTAGATGCCTTGTCTACTCTTATTCATTTTGATAATGCCTACGCTTTTGGCAAACGAATGTGCGAAAAACTAAAAGAGCTGATACCTCGTCAACAGTTCGATGTTGCTATTCAGTCTGCCATCGGTGCAAAAATCATAGCCCGCGAAACCGTTAAAGCTGTGCGTAAAGATGTTACAGCTAAGTGCTATGGAGGTGATATTTCAAGAAAACGAAAGCTGCTTGAAAAGCAAAAGAAAGGGAAAAAACGGATGAAACAAGTCGGCAATGTGGAAGTTCCGCAGAATGCCTTCCTTGCAGTATTGAAGTTGGATTAGATTTCATCCTCAAAAAACTCCTTATTGAAGTTTACCAAATATAGCATCTCTTGTGCGCGGGTGAATGCCGTGTATAGCCAACGATAGTACTCTTTGTTGAGCATTTCTTCTGTCAAATAGCCTTGATCGATAAAACAGGCTTTCCATTGCCCTCCCTGTGCTTTGTGGCAGGTTAGCGCATAGGCATGCTTTACCTGCAAAGCATTAAAATATTTGTCTTTCTTGATTTCTTTCCATCGCTTTGCCTTACTTTTAATATGTTCGTAATCAGCTGCAACAGACAGGTATAGAGCTTGATTTTGCTCTCTATTTAGAGATGCTGTTTCCATGCCGATGGTATCAAGAATTATCTTACAGTCAATTTCGATATTGTTGTAATCGCTAAACTCCAAAGTAACATCTGCAAATCGGTATCCATGCATTTCTTCATAGCCTCTGATACGGACTATCTTGGCAATATCACCGTTGGCAATAAACTCAATGTCAGTGCCTTCACTCCAAAAATAATTATTCTTCACAACAAGAATCATATCACCCGTGCATATCTCATCCTCTTGATAGAGAACCGCACTGCGTACACCCTGATTAAAGCGAATAGCTCTTTTGTTGGAGCGTGTGATAATCATCGTTTCTTCTAGCCCGTATTTGTTGTAGCAGCTAGTTATTTCCTCTATCAGTTCGCCACCACCGATGCGGAGAATGTCGACAAAACCCTCCAACTTCAACCTTGCATAATAAAAAGACATACTTTCGTCGCTGACAACCTGCCGAAGTAGGGTGGCATTATACAGAATACCCGACTCCAAAGACTGTCGCACAACCTCCGAAAGACCCGACTGCTGTGCTGAAAAACCTGTAATGTCAAGAGCATTCTCGTCGAGAGCTGCACTAATCTCTTGTCCCACAGGTGGCAACTGGGCAGTGTCGCCCACAAATATAAGTTTGCAGTTTACTCCCGTTGATATATAATATAAAAGGTCGTCTAATACACTGCCCGAGCCAAACAGAGAGTCCTCGTAGTTAGAGCTGTTTATCATCGATGCTTCATCAACAATAAATAAAGTGTTGGTATGTAAATTCTTGTCTAATACAAATTTACTGTCTAAATCGGATGATGACTTCTGTCGATATATTTTTTTGTGAATGGTGTAGGCTGCTTTTTTTGAATAACCTGCAAGTACCTTTGCCGCACGTCCTGTGGGCGCAAGCAACATCGACTTGTGCTTCACCCTCGCCAATGCTTTCACCAATGCTCCTACTATGGAGGTCTTTCCTGTTCCTGCATAGCCCGAGAGTATGAGTAGCTCATCATTCTTTTCGGAGTAGATAAAAGAACATATCTGCTCTATCGCCCGATTTTGGTCGTCGGTGGGAGAGTGCTCAAATAATTTTAGGATGGTGCTCTTAAGAGCCGTTTCTTTTGGTGAGGTCATTTTATTATTGAGGTGTAGTTCATTTTCTGTTGAATTGCGTCGTAAAGTTACGGATTTATATACAATTTGTCTAACTTTGTGTGTTTTCGGTGGTAAAACAGATGAGACCTCCATGACTAGTAAACTTAGACACACAGGAGGATGATTAAAACCAGCAAAAGCATAAAGCCTATAGCTTACAGCTTATTGCAAAATTTTAAACACATGAAAAACAACTATTTAATACAAGTCAGCTCCGAAGGGATGGGGAGTGGTACAGATAAAGAACTGGCAAAGACTTTAGTAGAAAACTACTTCTCGATATTGACAGAGCGCAAAGAACTTCCAAAGTTTGTGGTATTCTACAACGAAGGAGTGAAACTTTTACACCAATTCTCGTCAATAGTAGAAATATTTAAGAGGGTAGAGGAGCAAGGCTGTACTCTTCTTGTTTGCAAAACCTGCCTAAACCGTTTTGATATGCTTGAACAATTGGGAGCAGGAAAGGCATGCACCATGAAAGATATTATAGAGTTGCAACTTTGTAGTCCTAAAGTAATAAACCTTTAAACATGAGGCGTATAGGTCTCTTGTCGGATACTCACGGACATATACATGACGCTGTTAAAAGCTTCTTTAAAGATGTAGATGAAATATGGCACGCAGGAGATATTGGCAATTTAGAGTCTCTGGAAGTGTTGAGGGCTATTAAGCCTTGCAGGCTTGTATATGGCAATATCGACGGACAGGAGATAAGGGTACAAAGCAAAGAAATAGAACGCTTTATGTGTGAAGATGTTGATGTGTTTATGACTCATATCGGCGGTTATCCTCCAAAATATGACAGCAAGATAAAACAGCAGTTAATTGCCAAACCTCCAAAACTATTTATATCAGGGCATTCCCATATCCTTAAAGTTATATACGACGATAAGCTGGACTTGCTGCATATTAATCCCGGTGCGGCAGGATTTTATGGCTGGCACAAAATATGCACTTGTGTGAGATTTGCCATAGAAGGTAATAATATCAAAGACATGGAGATAAAGGAGTTCCCTAAAAGAATGACTAATTAATTGAAACTGAGGCTATATGTGCAATTATACAAAAGATTAAATATAAATTTTAATCAATGTTTTATAAGCTGTGTTATAAGAGGATATGTCAAGTTCTTAACATTGTTGAAAAATGCTTTGCTTCGCTCTGATTTGCAGCCCAATTTTTTGTACCTTTGTACGGTTGTAGTCAGCCCTTTTTGGAATGGCTATTTACTTATAGTGAAAGAGTAAACAGGATTTTAAAAGAAAATATATGCAGTCTGAAGAAAGAATTGTAAAGGTGAACATTGAGGAGCAGATGAAAACTGCCTACATCGACTATTCAATGTCGGTAATTGTGGCTAGAGCACTGCCCGACGTAAGAGATGGAATGAAACCTGTTCACCGTCGTGTGATGTTTGGAATGAATGAGTTGGGGAATAACTCCAATAAACCCTATAAGAAATCGGCTAGGATAGTAGGAGAGGTGCTTGGTAAGTACCATCCTCACGGGGATTCCTCCGTTTATATGACGATGGTACGTATGGCTCAAAGCTGGTCGATGCGCTACATGCTTGTCGACGGACAGGGAAACTACGGCTCTATGGACGGCGACTCGCCTGCGGCAATGCGTTATACGGAAGCTAGACTTACTCAAATAGCCGAAGAAACAATGCGAGACTTGGATAAGGATACTGTCGATTTTCAACCCAACTTTGATGAGTCTCTACAAGAGCCGGTGGTGCTGCCAACAAGAATACCAAACCTATTGGTGAATGGTGGCTCGGGTATTGCTGTCGGAATGGCTACAAATATACCGCCTCATAACCTGACGGATACGATAGATGCAACCATTGCTTTTATTAACAACAGAGATATAGAACTATCGGAACTCATTGATATCATTAAAGCTCCCGATTTCCCGACAGGAGGCATTATTTATGGTTATCAGGGCGTTAAAGATGCCTATGAAACAGGACGTGGAAGAATAGTGATAAGAGGTAGAGTGGAAATTGAAACCACAGACAACGGACGAGAGAAAATTATTATTACCGAAATACCTTTTCAGGTTAATAGGGCTGAGCTAATTGCACGTACTGCCGAACTGGTGTCTGAGAAAAGAATAGAAGGACTGTCTAATGTTAATGATGAGTCTGATAGACAAGGGGTTAGGGTAGTTTATGATGTAAAAAGAGAAGCAATGGCATCAGTCGTTGTTAATCAACTGTATAAATACACAGCACTGCAAACGTCTTTTAGCGTAAACTCAATTGCTCTTGTAAATGGTCGTCCTAAGTTGTTGAACCTTAAAGAGCTGATAAAACATTTTGTTAATCACAGACATGAAGTTGTTGTACGCCGTACACAGTACGAACTTAACGAAGCAGAGAAAAGAGCTCATATTCTTGAGGGACTTATTATTGCAAGCGATAATATAGACGAAGTTATTGCGATAATTCGTTCGTCGAAGACTCCCGAAGAAGCGCGTAATAGATTGATGGAGCGATTTAATCTCTCAGATATTCAATCGAGAGCTATCGTTGAGATGCGCCTTCGTCAGCTTACTGGTCTTGAGCAAGAGAAACTAAGAGCAGAGTATGAGGAAATTAAGAAGCTGATAGAGCATCTGAAAGCTATCCTCGCCAATGAGGATATGAGGATGGACATAATAAAAGGGGAGTTGGAAGAGGTTAAAGCTAAGTATGGCGACGAAAGACGAACCGAAATAATTCCAACTGCCGAAGAATTTAATCCTGAAGATTTTTATGCCGATGAAGATATGGTTATTACTATTTCTCATCTTGGCTATATTAAACGTACGCCCCTGACGGAGTTTAGATCTCAAGGTCGTGGTGGAGTAGGATCAAAAGGTGGTGCAACCAGAGATGCCGATTTTATTGAGCATATATTTGTGGCTTCAATGCACAATACTTTATTACTGTTCAGTGAAAAAGGACGTTGCTTTTGGCTGAAAGTCTACGAAATTCCCGAAGGTGCAAAGAATGCAAAGGGTAGGGCGATACAAAATCTTCTACAGATAGAAGCCGATGATAAAATACTCGCTTTTATACCCGTACTCGGACTTAAAGATGAGGAGTATATAAATAATAATCATATTATTTTGGCAACAAAACGAGGTACAGTGAAAAAGACTTCTTTGGAAGCGTATTCCCGTCCACGACAAAATGGAGTGAATGCAATTACCATAAAAGAAGGTGACCAACTACTGGAAGCTCGTCTTACAAATGGAAAAAATGAGATAATGCTTGCTCTTAAGTCAGGAAAATGTGTTAGATTTAACGAGTCAAATGTTCGTTCGGTAGGAAGAACTGCATCAGGAGTGAGAGGTATAACATTGGGAAGTGCTGACGATGAGGTGATTGGAATGGTCTGCGTCTCTGACCCAAGCGAGCAGGTGATGGTGGTAGCTAAAAACGGCTACGGCAAACGTTCGGCAGTGGAGGAATACCGAATCACAAATCGTGGTGGGAAAGGTGTTAAGGCAATGAACGTTACAGAGAAAACGGGAGAACTGATTGCAATTAAAACCGTTACTGATGAAAATGATCTGATGATTATTACGGTTAATGGTCTTACTATCAGATTGAGTGTTGCCGACCTACGAGTGTTAGGAAGAGCCACACAAGGAGTAAGATTGATAAACTTGCGGAATGGCGACTCAATAGCATCTGTAACTTGTGTTAGTAAAGGCGACGACGAGGATGAAGACATTAATACCGTCGATGGAGAAAATGAGAGTCCTGATAATGAAGGAGATAATTAATAACTGAAATAATTTGAGATATGAAAAAACTAGGGATTATAACTTTAATGCTTATCTTTTCTGTTTCTGCCTTTGCACAAAAAGGAAAGATAAACTTGGCAAAGAGTAAGCTAGACCAAGGAAAGGTGAAAGAAGCTTATGAAACACTGAAAGCTGCGTTAGATGCTAAGGACGAAAAAACAATGGCATGGCCAAACACTTGGATTACTGCCGGGCAGATATATTCAGCTCTCGGTAAGGATGATAACACTAAAAATGTGGTGTCAGACCCATTTGGAAATGCCGCAGAAAGCTTCTTGAAAGCCATGGAAGTTGATGAAAAGGGAAGAAGTCTTAATCAGCTGAAGCTGACTCTTACTTTGTTTAAGAGTGATGTCTATAATGAAGCAGTAAAAAAATATGATGCTAAAGACTATAAGGGAGCATTCAAGCTTTTTCAAGAAATAGAGAAAATCGATAAGTCGCCTGCTCTTGCTGATGCCGAAGCTATAGATACTGCTTTGATTTACAATACAGGTGTAACCGGATTCTATGCGGAATTGTATGAGGAATGTATACCTTACTTTAATGAAGCAGCAGAAAAAAACTACAACAAAAATGATTGCTATCAGTTTATAGGTGAGTCGTTTGCTGGGCTGGGCAAGGGGGATGAAGCCATCAAGTTCTTTAGTGATGCATTCAAGAAAGACCCTTCTAATATTGCTGTACTGAATGCTTTAACAAACGTTTACAATAGTCAAGGCAAGAGTGAAGAGGCTGTAAAATACCTAGACCTGGCTATTAAACAAGACCCAACGAATAAAACTTATTATCTTGTTATGGGCGTGCTGCAGGAAAAGTTGAAAGATACTGATGCTGCAATCAAATATTATCAAAAAGCAATAGAAGTTGATAAAGAGTATTATGAGGCTTATTATTCTTTTGGTGTTTTGCATTATAATAACGGCGTCGCTATCGATCAAGAAATTAGAGACCTCGATATTAACGACACCGAAACTTATAACCAGTTGAGAGTTAAGTCTGGGGAAGAATTTAAATCTGCAATTCCTTTATTTGAAAAAGCTTATGAGTTGAAACCTGATGATAAGTCAAGTGTCGAGAACCTAAAGAGTATTTATTACAGAGTTGGTGATATGGATAAATACAAAGAAATGGAAACTATCTTGGGTAAATAATCCATTTATTTGGTGGATTTAGAAAACGGATTTTAGCTCGCTAGAATCCGTTTTCTAAATCCACATGCCAGACTCAGTTCAAATATTCAGTTCTCAGCGAGTTTAGAACACCTCAGATTATATATACCAAATGCTGGGATTTTAAAGTATTATATAAGTCTATAAGCTCATTTGTTATATAATTAATATTATGTTAAGTAGAGGCGTCCTAGCCCAACTTCCTCTTTGACTAAAGCGTTCAGGCTATAACTCTCCACTACCCGAAAGTAGTGTTCCGACTTCTCTACCTTTATGTGTTTCTTAAGAGCGACAAAAGATTAATATTGATTATGCGTTTTAATCATTGGTTTAAGTCTCTTGATTCTCGATAAGCCAATCCCTAGCATTGGTAAATATCTGCATCCACGGTGTGACCTCGTCATTTTTTCTATCCAAAGGATAATGAGGACATTGCCAAGGAAGTATGCTTCGCTCAGGATGTGGCATCATGGCTAAGTGTCGTCCATCGTCCGACGATATACCCGCTACACTGAAATCAGAACCGTTTGGATTGCCCGGATATTTGTCAAAGCTGTATTTCATAGCTATATTGTAATTGGCTCTGCCCATTGGTAATGAGAATTTTCCCTCGCCGTGCTGTATCCATATTCCTAAACGATTGCCCTGCATACCATTGAGTAATACTGAATTACTCTTAGAGATAGTTACATTGACAAAACCTGATTCAAATTTACCTGACTCATTATGAAGCATTTGTGTCCGTTTCTCATGTGTCGGATTGATTAAATTTAGCTCTATCATTAGCTGACAGCCGTTGCAAACACCCAAGCTCACAGTGTCTTTGCGTGCATAGAAATTTTCTAAAGCTTTTCGCGCTTTATCATTGTATTTGAATGCTCCTGCCCAGCCCTTTGCCGAACCTAGCACGTCGGAGTTTGAAAAACCTCCCACAAAAACAATCATATTTACATCTTCGAGCGTCTCTCTTCCGCTTATCAGGTCTGTCATGTGGACATCCTTAACATCCATGCCCGCAAGATACATGGCATAAGCCATTTCTCTATCACCATTCACTCCTTTTTCGCGAATAATAGCTACTTTAACTATTGACTCTGTTCTACGATTAAAATCTATACCCAAATCGACATTATTTCCTGAGAAATCTCCAAAATCATAGGTTAGTATATTTTTTTTATAGTTGTCAAATCGTTCCTTAGCTTTCTTCTCACCAGACTGAACTTTATCCATAAGGTATGATGTAAAAAACCAATTATCTCTATATTCAGCTACTGATAAATCTAACTTGTCTTTATAGTTTTTTATCATAGCTCTACATGACTTGTTTATACTGCCAATTTCATAGAACGATACAGCATTCTTGCGCAGCTTTGTTTCTACTGTCTCTATGTCAGAGACTTGTATAACTACCCCACTCTTTTCGCTAAATAATATCTTACAAGTATCTCTCTCTCTGATGCTTGTCAAGTCTATTTCAACTCCTAATTTAGAGCTTGGGAAACACATTTCCAATAGTGTGGTAATTAGTCCTCCACTGCTGACATCATGTCCGGCAAGGATATCTCCATCTTCGATTAGTGTTTGCAAAGTATTGAATGTAGTCATGAAATATTCAGAATTTGTAATTTTTGGCAGCTTATCTCCTACTCTATTAATAACTTGAGCAAAAGATGATCCACCTAGTTCAAAATCTGATTTGGTAAATTCTATGTATATTAGTTTGCTGTTTGCAATATCCTTTAAATTGGAAGTTATTGTTTGCTTTACATCAGTGACTTCTCCTGACGCGGTGATTATCACTGTTCCCGGAGCGTACACAACATCGTCTTTGTACTTCTGTGTCATCGACATGGAGTCTTTGCCTGTGGGAATATTAATTCCCAACTCGCATGCAAATTCACTCGCTCCTTCTACGGCACTATATAATCGTGCATTCTCGCCTGCATTCTTGGCAGGCCACATCCAATTGGCACTCAAGGATACGCTCTGTAAACCGTTTTTCAAGGGCGCCCATACAATATTGGTAAGAGATTCTGCAATGGCTAGCTTTGAACCTTCTTTTGCATCTATGAGAGCTGCTATCGGAGCATGACCGAGTGATGTGGCAAAGCCTGCTCGCCCTCTATAGTCTAGGGCTATTACCCCCAAATTGTTGAGAGGTAATTGTAATTCTCCGCTACATTGTTGTGTGGCAATCTTTCCTGTAACTGCCCTATCAACTTTGTTGGTTAACCAATCTTTACAAGCTACGGATTCTAGCTTAAGTACTTGGTTAAGATACTGTTCTATTTTGCTATTGTCGTATTTTAATGCTGAAAACTTCTCGTTCGTAGTGCTGTCCGTCAAACGTAATTGCGGTGCGCTGCCGAACATGTGTTCCAGTTTCCAATTTATTGGTTTTTCTCCTGTGCTTTTTTTCTCAAAAACAAAGTTCATATCGCCTGTCACCTCACCTATCTCATAACAATGCGCTCGCTCGCGAGATGCAATGTTCTTGATTCTTTCAACATCCTTGCCGTCAACCACCATGCCCATCCTTTCCTGTGATTCGTTGCCGATAATCTCTTTTAGAGATAATGTCGGGTCGCCAATAGGCAGATTGTCAATTGTAATAATGCCTCCGGTGTCTTCAACAAGCTCCGACAGACAGTTAAGATGTCCGCCTGCACCGTGGTCGTGTATCGATATTATAGGATTGTCATCACTTTCGCACAAAGCACGAATTGCATTAAATACTCTTTTTTGCATTTCCGGATTGGCTCGCTGAACAGCGTTAAGCTCTATTGCATTGTCGTATTCGCCTGTTGCTACCGATGATACGGCTCCTCCTCCCATACCAATACGATAGTTGTCGCCACCCATCAGTAGTAACTTATTCCCTCTTTGGGGAATGGATTTCAGCGCATAATCTTTCCTGCCATAGCCTATGCCGCCTGCCAGCATTATAACTTTGTCATAACCGTAGGTCTTGTCGTTCTCTACATGTTCAAAGGTAAAGACCGAACCACATATAAGGGGCTGTCCAAACTTGTTGCCGAAATCACTGGCCCCATCGCTGGCTTTTATCAGTATGTCTAGCGGCGATTGATATAACCACTTGCGTGATTGTGTTGACGTTTCGAAGCTTCTGCCCGATTCTGTACGAGCATAAGAAGTCATGTATACAGCCGTTCCTGCAACAGGCCAACTGCCTTTGCCCCCCGCTATGCGATCTCGTATCTCCCCTCCGGTGCCTGTGGCAGCACCGTTAAATGGCTCTACGGTGGTCGGGAAATTATGAGTCTCAGCTTTAAGTGCCAATACTGTTTCAATATCTTTAATTCCAAAATAGCTTGGCTTATCTGCGTCTTGTGGACTAAGTTGCTCTACAACAGGTCCTTGTACAAAGGAGCAATTGTCTTTGTAGGCAGATATAATACTATTATGATTGCTTGTAGAGGTCTTCTTTATGAGTTGGAATAAGGAAAGTTCCTTTTCTTTACCGTCGATGATAAACTTTCCGTTGAAGATTTTATGACGGCAATGCTCGGAGTTTACTTGTGAAAAACCGAAAACCTCACTGTCCGTGAGTGGTCTGTTTAATTCTTTTGATACATTCTTGAGATATTCTATTTCTTCTTCGCTGAGTGCTAATCCTTCTGATATGTTATATTCTTCAATGTCTTCAATGTCCTTTATTGGTTCGGGTTTTATGTCAATGTCAAAAATATTCTGATCTAATATTTCATACCTGCGTTGTAGCATTGAATCAAAACTACATGTCTTGCTTGCTTTAAAAAACTCTTCTATGCGATTAATGCCTTGAATACCCATGTTTTCAGATATCTCGACAGCATTGGTACTCCATGGAGTAATCATTTCTTTGCGTGGTCCGATATAAGAACCCTCTAGGCTCTTAACTTTAACAAACTCTGCTTCACCGAAAAGCCATATTAACTTGTCAAGGGTGCTTGCCCCGAGGTCGCCGTCAGCTCCTACTACAATCACTTTGGATGCAGTTTCAAAGAAAAAAATCATTACATTTCAATTTTTATGAACTGCAAATATACGACTTTAAACCGTAGATGTTTTATTAAGTTTTTCTGATATGTGTAATGCGCTGACACTAGGCTGCTTGATAGTCCATACTTCATAATGCGCTGACAAATAAGTGGTTAATTAACTTAGACTTTATTCGATAGATTTAGTCATTTGAGTAAAGCCTCTGTATAAAACCTTAGTAATCCTAATGTTTTTAGCCGCTCTGAGTTTGTGAGTCTAATTCTATTCAGCAACTTTTACACAAACCATCTTGGCTTGATCACGAACCAGCAGTTTCCCGTCGGCAAGAGCTATGGGAGCCCAATTTTGAGTGCTACCTCCAAAGCTGGACATTCCTTCTGTATTGGCACCTCCTTCGGAGAGTACGTCAGCTTTCGATATTTGCTTAAATTCGGTGGAGCTAGGTTCTATAAGATAAAGAGTTTTAAGTCCGTCGGTAGCAAGTATAAGCCCATCTGCATAAATCATACTCCCTCTGTCGAAAGCTGGATTGCGTAAAGTCTTCCACATGATATTTCCTTCCGTGTCCATACACACAAGTCCGTCGCGTTTTTTATTTGTGCGAAACATGGCGTAAAAGTAACCGTCAACAAATAAAGGAGGCTTAGTCTGGTCGCCAAACTCTAATGTTGTGAATAATTCTTTTGTGCTGAAAGTGCCGTCTGTGTCTTTGTCTACTTGTATCATAGTTGCTCCACGCTCGTAACCTCCCGTAATTAGTAATTTGTTGTCGCCTGCTGCAACCGGACATGGGACGGAGATATGACAGTCCCAATCCGAATATTTCCATAAAATGTTCCCCGTGCTTGGATTTATGCCTACCACATTGCCCATAGTAACATTGCCGCTTTTATCCCTATGTGTATTGGTGGACGAAGTTACCATTACTACATGGTCTTCACCATGTATCTTCAATACTTTTGGACTTACATAACTCTCATTACCAAGACTTGGAGTCTTCCATATAAGCTCGCCCGTAAGTTTATTATATGCCACAAGCCCTGCTTCGGGTGCTTGGGAGGCTAAGATTAATAGGTCTCCATAAATCAAGGGGTTCTGCGAAATTGCCCACATTGGTATTTCTTTCCCTCCAAAATCTGTCCATATATTTTTATTCCAAACTGCTTGGTGCGTGTTTATATTAATGCAATATAAATCTCCATTAGGACCACAGGAGTAAACATGCTTGTCGTCAACAATTGGAACGCTCCGAGAACCCGGAAATGAAACACTCCCCGGTGAATCGTAGCTGTATCTCCAAAGCTCTTTGCCCGTTTGTAAATCGAAACACCTCATAATATCTCCGACTTCATCGTCTCTATCCAACATATAGACTTTACCGTCTCTTACGGCAGGCCCTCCGTAGCCAATACCGATATTTACAGACCATAGAACGTCGGGACCACCTTCCGACCATGTCCTTAACAGTCCTTTTTGGAGTGATTTACTATCTCTGTTAGGACCTAAGAACTGTGGCCAATCTTGCGCAGTAAGTGACTGACAGGAGATTAGCAAAATGATTATCGCAGTAAAAAAACTTCTTGATTTCATGTCTTTATTTTTTAGAGACTTTAGTATTTAGATATTGGATATTAGACCGATTGCCTCATTACTAGCTCCAAAATTAACAAACAAGCGATATCTTACAAAAAAAATGCAACTAAAAAGAAAATATACTGCCTAAACACGAATTTATTATTTTATCGGCTGAATGTAAAAACTATACGAGTAGCTGTTTTTTGTCAGCCTATATTCTTTGTGTGTTTCTGCTCCCCAACTATTATCGCCGCCCACTCCCATTTGCCGATAGTCAACATTAAGCGTTATGTAGTCTCTTGTAGGAACGTCTACAGTGTGCATCTGTTTTGCTCTGCTTCCGTCTGTCAAGCGGGTTCCTGGTCTGTGTAAAGATTCAAAGTCTTTTTGCTCTTGGTAGTGTGCGCTAAAGTCAAAGAGTGGATAGCCGATGACCTTTACACCCTCTCCTTTATCATTGTATAGTTCTAGCCATCGCGTGTCGCAACGATTACCATTCTCCTGTGGGCGTATGTAATGCCACATTAAGTCTTTGACCGGTAATGTATATTTGCCTACTAACGCACCGCTCTTGCGATCCCAGTAGTTCTCGTGTTCGCCTCGACCGTACCAACGTACATCGTCGTATTGCTCATTGATTTGTGTACTCATACCAAATCTAGGCATGTCGGATGTGGAGCTTGACAATACCCTAATGGATGGACTTATCTTAATTGTGCCGTCACCATATATGGTGTAGATGAGTTTCGCATTGGCAATCAGGCGTTTATCCTTATTTAATATTTTGTAGCCGGCAGTAGCTGTGTAGTTCCCCCCTATTTTTCTTGATGTAAAATCCGAGAGTCTGATATTTTCAGAGGCACTACGCCAAATAGCATATTTTTCGACATAGTTATTTCCTAAATCATTATCTATCGGGGCTCTCCAAAAATTAAATTTAAAGCCTGACTTGTTATGAAGTACTTCGCTTTTTTCATATTTTATACTGGTAATGAAGCCAGTGCTACGGTCTATGGTAATATTGAAATTATTGTCGCCATAGATGAGGTCTTGAGTATTGTTTTTATCCAATGAAATATTAGCAGTGGAGTTTCTTGAAATTTCAAAGTTGTCGCCTTGCCTGAGTATAAATTGTTCTTTTGCTATTTCGTGACCCTTATTTAAAAGCATCTCCGAATTACGAACTATCGCAAAAATACTTAATATACATTCGGTGTTGTCGTCGGGAAGACGTTTGAGATGTAGTCTTACTTTTGAGCTTTTTTGAGGAGCTGTGTTTGTTGTAAATGTCCCTTCGTCTATGATGTTCCCATTGGATATAACATTCCATTTGAAATCGAACTTCTCCAGAGAGGTAAAAATAAACTTATTGTTGATTGTGAGTTTATCGGATTTTGCATCAAAGTTGGTGAAAGCGATGTTCTGATACACCTTCTTAACTTCATATAAGCTTGGATGTGGAGTTCTGTCGGGATCGACCAAACCGTTGATGCAAAAATTACCGTCGGAAGGAACATCGTCTGCTCCAAAATCACCACCATAAGCCCAATAACTGCCGCTATCAGACTTTATCAGAAGACCCTGATCTACCCAATCCCATATAAACCCTCCTTGAAGAACAGGCTCACTCTCTATCAAATCCCAATAATCTTGGAGATTGCCGACACTATTTCCCATGGCATGGGCATACTCACACTGAATATAAGGTCGGTTGGTGTGTTCTTTTGCATACTTACGCATTTGATCTATACTTGCATACATAGGACACACAATGTCCGTATTGGTGTCTAGCTCAGCTCGCTCGTACTGAACCGGCCTGCTATTATCTCTTGCCTTTACCCATTGATAGGTATCCTTGAAATTAATCCCGTTGCCAGCTTCATTTCCCAAAGACCATATTATTATTGAAGGATGATTTTTGTCTCGTTCGACCATGTTTTTGGTTCGCTCCATATGAGCTTTGCTCCATATAGGATTTTTTGCAAGCGACTCTTTGCCATAGCCCATTCCATGAGACTCTATATTTGCCTCGTCTACTACATATAGTCCGTAGCGGTCGCAAAGCTCATACCATCGCTCGGGTTGAGGATAGTGAGAAGTCCTAACCGCATTGATATTAAACTCTTTCATAGTTTTAATATCTTTGAGCATAGTTTCCTCGTCTACAAAATGTCCGTATATGTCATGATGCTCGTGTAGATTAACACCCTTAAGGTAAATGGCTTCTCCGTTGACCTTGAGTTGACCTTTTGCTATTTCTATTTTTCTAAATCCAATGTTACAGGCAACAAACTCGGACACCTCGTTGGTGTTGTCTCGTAACTCAAGTGCTAGTCTATATAGATTTGGAGTCTCGGCTGTCCATTTTTTTACTTTATCTACTACCCTATTGATTTTTACAGACATGGATGGGTCCGAAATGGAAAATTCTTCTTTGTCCTCACTGATAAATGATAAGAAGGAGTTTTCTGTATTATATTCATATAATCTTGCAAATAGACTTAGATCCTTTCTCCCTTTCAGTGTTTTTAGAATATCTATGTTTATTGATAGTCTTCCTTGTGTGTAATTATTAACTAAGTCGGCTTTAGCCTCAAAGTCTCTAATCATAATTTTGTTGCGCGCTATGAGATATACGCTCCTACTTATGCCACTTAGTCGCCAGAAATCTTGATCCTCCAAGTATGAACCGTCACTCCATCTATATACTTCGACAGCTAGTCGGTTTGTTCCCGACTTCAAATATTTTGTGATGTTGAACTCCGCAGGTGTCTTGCTGTCTTCACTGTATCCGACTTTATTGCCGTTTAACCATACATACATAGCAGAAGATACAGCTCCAAAATGAAGGTATATCTCCTTACCGTCCCACGATTCATCTATACTGAACTCCCGCCTGTATGAGCCTACAGGATTGTATTCTTCCTGAATCTTCGGAGGAGTCTTTTTATGAGGATATTGGGCGTTTGTGTATATCGGAACGTCATAACCCTCGGTTTCCCACGTCGACGGCACTCTTATATTATCCCAATCCGAATCATCGTAGTTGTTTTTGAAAAAATAGTAAGGCCTTTCTTCAGGATTGTGTGATAAGTGAAATTTCCATTGCCCATTAAGGCATTTTACTTGACTCGAAGATGTGATATTTAGGTGCACAGTACTGTCGGTAGCTAGGTAAGGATAAAAACTTGCCCTTGGAGTTTCTTTATTTACCTGATTTATTTCCGGATTTTCCCATTCGGGTGTTGCTGCATCTTCCCATTTAATACCTTCATATTTGGATGTACCCCCACACGATATTATAAACAAAGCAAGCCCCGTCTGTAATATTTGTAGCAATTTAAATTTTGCCATTTGGTATGTATTGTTTCTAATCAATGATAATATTCTTAATTTTAATCTGCAAAGATAGGCTAAATAACTATGAATGCAAACATTACGCCAAGTAATAAACAGGGCAAACTGCATCTATCCCCTTACGGGGAATGTTGATATCTTCTTGCTTACATCTTTTCTATTAAGCTCTAAGTCCTACGGACTAAACCCTAAACCCTAAACGATTAAACAGTTCAACGATTAAACTCTAAACCATTTACACCATTCCCCGCTTTATTCGTTATAGAGCCGTAAATAATTTAGATGCCTTTGCCCTGAAGAAATCACCTTGTGGATTTTGGGAAATAATTTAATTCCGTACATTTGCACGTTTTACTAAAAAGGAAATTCATGTCAAACGACAATACAATAAAAATAAGCGGTGCTAGAGAACACAACCTGAAAAATATAGATGTAGAAATACCCAGATATGCACTGACTGTAATTACAGGACTTAGCGGTAGCGGTAAGTCCTCGCTAGCTTTCGACACTATCTACGCAGAGGGACAAAGAAGATATATAGACACCTTCTCGGCTTATGCACGCTCTTTTATTGGCAACATGGAACGACCTGATGTCGACCAAATTACAGGTTTGTCACCGGTTATTTCGATTGAGCAAAAAACAACTAACAGAAACCCTCGCTCCACAGTAGGTACTACCACTGAGATATACGATTTTTTCAGACTCCTATACGCCCGAACGGCAGAGGCTTTTTCTTTGAATACAGGAGAGAAAATGGTGAAATATACCGATGCGCAAATCTTGGAACTGATAATGTCAAAATTTCAAGATAAAAAAATACTTGTCCTATCTCCTATTGTTAGAGGACGTAAAGGGCATTATAGAGAATTGTTTGAGCAGTTTATGACAAAAGGATACCTGCAAATGAGAGTCGACGGGGAGGTGAAAGAACTTCTGCCTAAAATGATGGTCGATAGATATAAAAATCACCATATCGAGCTGGTGGTCGACAAACTGAAAGCCGACGATAAGAATAAAAATAGATTGAAAAAATCTATTGATACTGCCATGAAACAAGGTAAGGGTACAATGATGATACTCGATGTCGACAGCTCCGATATATCCTACTTTAGCCGTGCATTGATGTGCCCGACAACAGGAATGTCATACAACGAACCGTCGCCTCACAGCTTCTCTTTTAACTCGCCACAAGGAGCATGTCCACGTTGCAACGGCTTGGGTGTCGTTAGTGCAATAGATATAGACAAACTAATCCCCGACGCTAAAATTTCAATAGATAAAGGCGGAATCAGCCCTTTGGGTAAACGTCGTAATGCAAAGATATTTAGTATTATAGATGCCGTAGTTGAGAGAAATGGCGACTCTACATCAAGACCTATTTCAGAAGTCAGTGAGGAGACAATAGACGCTATTCTATATGGTACGCCCGAACAAGTCTATATAACCGAAAAAACTATAACAGGACGCGAGATTAAGAGTAAAGTCGATTTTAATGGAATTATAAAGTATATCGAACAAGAAGCAGAAGCAGCAGAGTCGAAGAGTGCGCAGAAATGGGTAAATCAGTTCATGTGCAAAAGTACCTGCAAGGCCTGTAATGGAAACAGATTGCAGGCAGAGTGGCTACAATTTAAAATTGACAGTAAAAATATTGCTGACGTTGCTAAAATGGATATAACAGAGCTTAGTGAATGGGTAAATGGATTGGAAAATAAGCTGTCGGACAAACAATTAAAGATTGGCGTTGAGGTAATAAAAGAAATACGAGACAGAGTAGGTTTTCTTATGAATATCGGTTTGTATTACTTGAGTTTAGACCGTTCCTCTGCCACACTCTCGGGTGGAGAGTCGCAACGCATAAGACTTGCAACACAAATCGGTTCGCAGCTGGTTAATGTCTTATATATTCTGGACGAACCCTCTATCGGCTTACATCAGCGTGATAACTCGCGCTTGATAGAGGCTTTGCAGCAATTGCGTGATACGGGCAACACGGTTATAGTCGTAGAACATGACAAGGAAATGATGATTAATGCCGACTATCTTATAGATATTGGTCCGAAGGCAGGAAATAATGGGGGGGAAATCATCGAACAAGGTAAACCTCACGATATTAAGAAAAAAAATAGCCTGACAGCTCAATACCTTAATAATGAGTTGGAAATAGAAGTACCTAAAACCCGCAGGAAAGGTAATGGGAAAATTCTTAAACTGTTTGGGTGTTCGGGAAATAATCTGAAGAACCTTGATGTCGTTTTTCCGCTTGGAACACTAATTTGTGTTACGGGAGTGTCGGGAAGCGGAAAGTCTACTCTTATCAACGAGACCCTGCAAGCCATTCTAAGCCAACATTTTTACAAGTCATTGAAAGACCCATTGCCATACAAAAATGTTGAAGGTCTGGATAATCTCGACAAGGTGGTGCAGGTAGACCAAAGCCCTATCGGACGTACGCCACGCTCAAATCCCGCAACATATACAGGAGTGTTTGGCGATATTCGTAATTTGTTTGCAGAGCTTCCCGAGGCTAAAATCAGAGCCTACAAGCCTGGACGTTTCTCGTTCAATGTGAAAGGTGGCAGATGCGAGGAATGTCAAGGCGCAGGACTCCGACAAATAGAAATGAATTTCTTGCCCGATGTATATGTACATTGTGATAAATGCAACGGAAAACGTTATAATCGGGAGACTTTGGAAGTCAGATATAAAGGTAAGTCCATAAGCGATGTGCTGAATATGACTATAAATCAAGCTGTCGAGTTTTTTGAAAATATACCCTCAATTATCAGAAAAATTAGAACTTTGCAGGATGTGGGATTGGGTTATCTAACTTTAGGACAGTCGTCTACTACTATCTCGGGAGGTGAGGCTCAGAGAGTGAAACTGGCATCGGAGCTGTCGAAACGCAGTACCGGAAATACATTCTATATCCTCGACGAACCAACAACAGGACTCCATTTTGAGGATGTACGTATTTTGTTAGGAGTGCTTCAACGGCTTGTAAAACAGGGTAATACCGTATTGATAATAGAGCATAATATGGATGTAATAAAAGTGGCTGACCATATCATTGATATAGGAATGGAAGGAGGCAAAGGTGGTGGCGAGATAATATGCGTAGGTACTCCCGAAGAGATAATAAAGAATAAAAAATCGTATACGGCAAAGTATCTGAAAGAAGAGCTGGGTAATTAAGCTGACGCTCGCAATGACGGATGATTATAAATCGTAAAGTAAGGAAATGAAAGAAATAAGAGTAATTTGTGAGAATAACAATCAAGAGGAACACTTCCCTTTTGGAACAAGGCTGACGGAAGTCGCAGAGAAGTTTAATATCAAACTAGACTCCCCCATTTTGGGAGCTAGAGTCAACAACCGTATCCGCTCGCTTGATTATCACCTTGTTAAATCACGAAAAATAAAGTTTATCGACTACTCCGATGTTGACGGACAAAGAATATACAGAGCTTCCGTAACCTTTGTATTGTTCAACGTGGTGAAAGAGTTATATCCCGACTATAATTTAATAATTGACCATGGTATTTCCTCAGGAGCATATTGCCGTTTGGAGAAACGCCCAAATGGTACTGATGCTAAGAAGGTCAGAGAACTGTCGAAAGATGAACTCCAAGAAGTAAAAATAAAAATGCAAGATATTGTTGCAAAAGATTTCCCATTTACACGTACAGGACTTCTAACATCAGAGGTAGAACATATATATCAACGACAAGGACAAATAGAAAAAGCTAATTTGCTGAAATTTAAAGGAGATTTGTTTACCAACGTATATAAACTGCAAGACTACTACAATAGCTTTTATGTGCCTCACGTGAAGTCAACGGGAGTGCTGAAAGTATTCGATATACACCAATATTTTGATGGTTTTGTGATAATGTTTCCGGAAGCGGCAAATCATGAGAAGATTGCTGACTTTATACCTCAAAATAAATATTTTGAGGTGATAAGGGAGCATAAAGAATGGGCAGATATCCTGAAAATTCCAACTGTTGCCCAACTAAATAACGTTGTAGACGAAAACTACTCGGCACAAGTGATACAGGTGTGTGAAGCTCTGCACGAAAAGCGAATAGTAAATATAGCACACGAAATTAATGAGCACAAGGACAAGGTGAAAGTTATCTTGATTGCAGGACCCTCAGCTTCGGGAAAAACAACCTCAAGTAAGAGACTGACCGTACAACTAGCTGTAAATGGGATATTTGCACATGTTATATCTCTCGATGATTATTTTGTGAATCGAGAACATACTCCTCGTGATGCTAATGGCGACTACGATTTTGAAGCTCTGGAAGCCGTAGACATTGATTTTTTTAATGAGCAATTAGGGCAGCTGATTGAGGGACAGGAGGTTTCGTTGCCGAAATTCAACTTCCATGATGGAAGTCGAGAGTTTCCTGATAATGCCAAGCTGAAACTTGGTGAGAATGACGTAGTCATAGTTGAAGGAATACACGGACTAAATCCGAAACTACTTACTACCGTCGATGCAGAAAGAACATATAAAATATTTATATCAGCATTGACACAGATTTCTATCGACGAGCAAAACTACATAAGTTCGACAGATAACAGATTGCTCAGACGTATGCTCAGAGATTTTAAATATCGTGGATATTCGGCAAGGGATACCATTGCAAGATGGCCGAGTGTGAGACGTGGAGAAATAGAAAATATTTTCCCTTATCAGGATAATGCAGATGCAGTCTTCAATTCTGCATTACTATACGAGTTCGGAGTCCTCAAAAACTTTATAGAGCCTATATTAAAGGCTGTACCAGAGAGAGTCCCAGAATTTTCAGAAGCCAAACGCCTACTAAAACTCCTCTCCTACTTTGAGGCAATCAATGACAGCGATATTCCGCCAACATCCTTGCTTAGAGAATTTTTTGGCGGTAGCAGCTTTCAGTATTGATAGGGGACAAAAGTATTTTTCAGAGACGCACGACAATTCTATCTATCCACTACGGGGAATGTTTATATTTTTCGTCTACATCTTTTCTATTAAGCTCTAAGTCCTACGGACTAAATCTTAAATCTGCAGTTTCTGTATTAAAAGGCTGAAAGCCTTGTATCTGATAGCGCAGGGCGAAGCCCAACGAAAAGATAATTCCTAGTATCTCAAGCACTGAAAGTGCGATAGCCATTACTCGGATACTCGAATGTTTAGATCATTGAATTTTCAGATCTAAAGTCATAAAAAAAAGGAGCTCCTTCTGACAGGTAGCCCCTTTTTGCGTTATTAACTCATAAAATTGATTCTCTATTCTTTCTTGACATCATCGGCACTTATGTAGCCATTTAGCATGGCATAGACTGTCAGTCCCGATATTGTCTTTATACTGAGCTTTTCAGTAATATTTTTGCGATGGGTTATCACCGTATTGATACTGATACACAACTCGTCGCTTATCTCTTTGTTTATATATCCTTTTGCTACCAGTTTCAGAACATCTATCTCACGGTCGCTCAGTATGCTTTTTGTTCCTTCGTCTTCGTTGCTTTCAGACGAAGTGCTGGAAAAGAAATCTTGAAACTTTGCTAATACTTCCGCTCTTTCATCGTTGGCATTCACTATGAACCTAAAGCCACTTAGTGAAGTCCTACTCTCGTTTATCAAAAGCAGTTTGTCCCTAGATACGTCAAGCCCGCGTTCCACAAGAGCATCATAAATGTGAGAACTCATAATCCTATAGTCGAAGCTGTCGTTCACCTCTGACACTACTAAATCATACGCTGAATTGTATTCAACAATGTTGCCCTCAACGCCTATCACACTCAAAATAGTCCTTATGCCCAAGCGTGAAAGATACTGCTCCGAAGCCACCAAAATACTGAGTGTGTCTCTCCCATCATCCATTCTTTTGCGTTTTTAGTTTCTCTATCTTTGGAGCTATCACTCTCTCCTCAATGCGAGAATGATTGTCGAGGTCTGCCTCCAATAAAAATATTTCAAAGAGTAACTTCCTACTTAATTCAGAACTTAAATCTGAGGGAAAGAACTTGATTATCAGGTTTTTTAAATCACTTAACTTCGTTTCTAACTGTGGATGTTCGCCCGAGAAACTGTTTGCCGATGCTTCGTATATCTCTTCGTCAATTTTTCCTTTGTTCGACTGCAATAGTAAAGAAAAAACGTTCTGTTCTTCGTCCTTAAAGTGTAAAATTAATTCCTGCTTGTACTCTTTAAAGAAATCATTGAGCAATTTAATACTGTTGTTTCCCTGCTCTCCCGATTCTTGTTCTACCTTGTCTATATAATGCTGTATTTCGGGCAATTTACACTCCAGAAAGTAATTGTGGCTCTTCTTTAGATAGTCTACTAAAAATGCTGAGTTAAAGGTTATTAAGTCATCCTCCGGAAAATATTCGTGATTATGGTATGAATTGACAATTGCCAAGAAAAAACTAGTATCAATACTATAATCTTTGCATACTTCCGATATATTTTTGTTACCAAAGCCAAACTCAATACCAAACCTGCCTAAAACCGAAATAAGACGATAGTCCAAATGGACTAAATCTGCCATTTTCATTTTTGCGCTTATCGGAAGATAACTGTTCATGTCTATTCAATCTTTATTCTACACTGCAAATGTACAACAAGTTGGAGATACGAGAAGTCATAATAAATTATGATTTTGCGATTACTCAGTTTACATTAAACCTTTCGAAGGATTGCCAATATTTATCCTTGTATATTTCGTAATCGAAATCTAGTTGTATTGAGGGGGTGTTTTTCAGGAAAAACATAATTTTAGACATTGCTCTAAAGTCGTCGCTAACATAATAAATCTCCCTAGAACCGTCTGCAGTTTGACGTCCTATGTATAAAACACCATCTACTTCCAAGTTCTTTTCTAACATATCCTCAAATTCGTATATCTCTGAAAGCTCTGTATCTGTAGGCATTCCGTTTTCAGCTCCTGTGTAGCTTATTTCGATAGACAAAACCCATGGGTGCGAAGCTTTGTGTTCCCAGTTTAGTAAGTTGGTATTAATGATTGCTAACAGAGGCTTACCATTGCTCAAGTCTGCAGATAGTTGGGAATATTTATCTTCCAACTCGCAGGTGTCGACTTTGTTGTACTTTTCCAGGAATTCTTTCTCACGCCAGATGATATAATCTTTCAGTTTTGATAAAGGAATAAGTTCTGATTTAGCCTCTGTTTTTGATGCAAAAGAGAACTCGTCGATATCTACGGCAAATCGTAATTCTCCCAAGTAATTATCGAGATATATCAGCACTCCATTAGCGATGTTATCCTTGTTTTGTTCTGTGTAGTCGTCGTGAACAAGTACTATATCTACCAAGTCCGGATAGTATTCATGTTCTGTTGCATAGAATGATATATTGTCTTTGTTAAAAGTATAATCTCCCATTTTTATACTCATATTCTCTATATCATGCTCCGGTTTCAGAGCCGTAAATTTCCAATTCTTCAAACTTGGAGCTACATTGATAAGTTCTTCAATCAATACAATATTCTCTAAATTGCCGTCTGCTGTAAGGATAAGCTCAGATGTATTCTCGTCGTACATCCCGCTTAGATAGAATATACCCTCTGTAATCTTGTCGAGCTCCGTAGCTAAGTAGTCGAAGAAGTTTTCTACTACATTGTCGTTTTCCTTGACTGCTTTATGAAATGTACTTTCATTGGTCTCAAACCATGCCCAGAAATCTTTGTAGGCACTTGTCAGTTCGTTTTTGTTTGAAATACTCATGATTTAATTGTTTGTATGTGTTTGTACTAATACTCTTATTGATAATTATCTTCCTAATACGTCGTCTAATCACTTATTGTCAAGCATTTTCTGCAAGGCAAACATCTCGTCGCGCAGACGGGCAGCCTCCATAAAGTCAAGCTCTTTGGCGGCTTTTTTCATGTCGCTGTTGAGTTTGGTAATGCTTTTTTCCAATGCAGGCTTCGACATGTATTGTACAACAGGGTCGGCAGCAACTTCGCCTTTGCCCTCGTTTTCGTAATAGGTGCTAGGCGTTTTTGTAGAACTGTCGTAGCCAACAATCTCTCTTGTCGGCTTAACAATTGGCATAGGCGTGATGTTGTTTTCAGCATTGTACTTTAACTGCTTTTCACGTCGGTAGTTGGTGTTGTCGATGGTGCGCTGCATAGAACCTGTTATCTTGTCGGCGTACATTATCACCATCCCGTTTACATTCCGCGCCGCACGCCCTGCCGTTTGTGTCATAGATACCTCCGAGCGCAGAAAACCCTCTTTGTCGGCATCCAATATCGCTACCAAGGATACCTCAGGCAGGTCTAGTCCCTCACGCAATAGATTGATACCTACCAAAACGTTAAAACTGCCATTGCGTAGCTGCTCCAATATCTCGATGCGCTCCAGAGTGTCGATGTCCGAATGCAGATAACGAGCCTTCACTCCCGCCTCTATCAGAAAGGCACTCAGCTCTTCCGACATACGTTTGGTCAGTGTTGTTACAAGCACCCTTTCATTCTTTTCTATGCGTATGCTGATTTCATTTAAAAGGTCGTCAATCTGCGTCTGCGTGGGGCGCACTTCTATTATCGGGTCTAATAATCCAGTTGGACGAATAAGCTGTTCCACCACTATCCCCTCCGATTTTTCAAGCTCGTATTTTGCAGGAGTTGCACTGACATAGACAATCTGATTGAGCATGCCCTCAAACTCCTCGAATTTCAAAGGGCGATTGTCAAGTGCTGCAGGAAGCCTAAAGCCGTAGTCCACCAAATTTATCTTTCTCGACCTGTCGCCGCCATACATTGCGTGTATCTGAGGAAGTGTTACGTGGCTCTCATCCACAAAGAGCATAAAATCCTTTGGAAAGTAGTCTAGAAGACAAAAAGGACGTGAGCCAGCACTGCGTCCGTCAAAATATCGAGAGTAGTTCTCAACACCCGGACAATAACCCAATTCCTTCATCATTTCCATGTCAAACTCTACCCTTTCCTTTATTCGCTCAGCTTCAAGATTTTTTCCCTCACTTTGAAAAAAGTCAATCTGTTTTACTAAATCATCTTGTATCTCATATACTGCTCGTTTCATGCTGTCTTTGGTAGTTACAAAGATATTTGCAGGGTGAATTGTTATATCTTGAACGCTGTCAAGAGTCCTTGCCGTATAAGGATCAATAATTTGAATCTCGTCTATCTCTTCATCCCAAAAAATAATACGAATAGCGTTCTCCCCAAAGGCAGGATACACATCTAGTGTATTGCCCTTAACCCTAAATGTTCCATTTTTCAAGTCCAAATCACTACGGGAATATAGGGCATCTACAAGCCTTAAAAGCAATGCATTACGACCAGGTTCATCTCCAACTTTTAGCTTGACGACGTTGGAATAAAAATCATCAGGATTGCCAATTCCATAAAGGCATGATACCGAAGATATTACAAGTACATCTCTCCTTCCGCTCAGCAATGCCGAAGTGGTGCTGATACGCAGTTTCTCGATTTCGTCGTTTATCGACAGGTCTTTTTCAATGTATTTGTCGGAGCTAGGCAGATACACCTCAGGCTGATAGTAGTCGTAGTAGGATACAAAATATTCTACCAGATTATTAGGAAAAAAAGCCTTCATCTCGCCGTAGAGCTGTGCTGCCAGTGTTTTGTTGTGCGACAGTATCAAAGTTGGTCTGTTGAGACTTTCAATGACATTTGCCATAGTGAAAGTCTTGCCCGAGCCTGTTACTCCCAAAAGTGTTTGTGCAGGTATTCCGCACAAGGCATTGTCAACCAGCTGCTTGATAGCTGTCGGTTGGTCGCCGGTGGGTTTATATTCAGAGATTATTTCGAAGTTCATTTTTACGGATTCTCGGATTTTCAGATATTCGGATTTTCAGACCAACAGCCAGGTAGAAAATGTTCTGACCTTACATTCGCCAGCTCCACTCAATGAAGTTTGTTGGCTGTTATCAGCGTATCATCACATCATCACATTAGGTCTCACTTATTGGTGTCAGTGAGGCATAGGCAAGTATTAAACTCTTGCTTCCAACCACATCGAAAAGTATTGTGGCTTTGGAGTTTGCCCCATCGTCTACTAGCTGTAGTATTGTCCCTTTGCCAAATCTGTTGTGTTCAACCCTTATGCCCACCTTTAGCGTTCTTATATCTGTCCCCTTGCGCTCGGGAGAAGTATTGATGCTTTGTGTTGTGGCATTAGGATTGAGCTTTGTTAATCTTGACTTATATCCCTGAGGATTAGTCGGTAATCTACTTGGGCTTGTTGGTGTGGCTCTTTCTGCAGGAAGAGCTTTCGTTGTGTATTTTTTCAACTGTCGTATGGTGTATTCCGATGCGTCCACAAAGCGCATATCAATGTCGTAAATAAATCTGCTCGGTTTCGGCATCTTAGTCTCTCCCCATGTATAGCGACTGTTACAGAAAGAGATATATGCTTTCTTCTCTGCTCTCGTCAGGGCTACATAAAAAAGTCGACGTTCTTCTTCTAAAACTCCTTGTTCATTATCTGCTGATACTTTTTGACTTGGAAAGAGTCCTTCTTCTACTCCTACGATAAATATTGTAGAAAATTCTAGTCCTTTGGAAGCATGCATAGTCATTAGTGTTACAAAATCATCATCCTCCACATTCTTCTCATCTTGGTCGGTTAGTAGCGAAACATCTAGCATATATGCAGATAGGTTGTTTTCAAGACCCTGTTCCAGAGCGTCTATGGAGAATTCTTTTATGCCATTTAGCAGTTCTTCCAGATTTTCGTATCTACTCACTCCTTCCGGTGTTTTGTCGCTGTGTAGTTCGCTGAGTATACCTGAGCTCTCTACTATCGTACTTGCTGCGTCGTGGGCATCCTTGCCCTCTATCTCCTTTTTCAGACCTGCAATCAAAGAGTAAAATAACTTCAACTTCCCAAGAGTCCCATTGTTGAAACCTAAGTTGTTGATTTTTAGTTGTTTATTAAGTGCTTGCCATATAGACATCTCTCTCGAATTGGCGTATACTTCCAATTTCGTTAGTGTGCTAGTCCCAATCCCCCGTTTTGGGTAGTTGATTATTCGTTTCAAAGCCTCATTGTCTTTTGAATTGACTATCAGTCGCATATAAGATATAACGTCTTTAATCTCCTTGCGCTGATAGAAGGACAAACCTCCATAAATCTTATAGGGAATATTGACTTGACGAAAAGCCTCCTCAAAAATACGGGATTGAGAGTTGGTTCTGTACAATATGGCGATGTCTTTGTAAGGCTGATGCTTTGCAAGATGTAGATTTTGTATCTCTCTAGCAATAACAAAACCCTCTTCTTTGTCGGTGAGCATGCTGTTGACAGAAATCTTATCCCCAACTTCATTTTCGGAGAAAACATTCTTGAAAAGCTGATTTTTATTCGCCTTAATAACAGAATTTGCAGCATCGACAATGGTTTGCGTGGAACGATAGTTTTGCTCCAGCCTATAGGTTTTCAACTCGGGATAGTCCTTCTTGAAATTCAGTATGTTCTCAATCCTAGCTCCACGAAAAGAGTAAATACTCTGAGCATCGTCGCCCACTACACAAATATTATTACTTTTCTGAGCCAACTTCTTAACTATCAGATATTGAGAAAAGTTTGTGTCCTGATACTCATCAACAAGGAAGTATTTGAAACGCTCTTGATATTTCTGCAAAACTTCCGGAAAATCACGAAACAAAATATTGGTATTGAAAAGTAAATCGTCAAAATCCATTGCTCCCGACATAGTGCATCGCTTTGCATATTCCTTGTAAATCTCACAGATGCGGGGCATACGAATGTAGGAGTCAAAATTCAAAAGATCTCCATTTTGTGCGTAAGCAATAGGCGATATGAGGTTGTTCTTAGCTTTCGATATGCGCCCCAACACTGTTGCAGGCTTGTAGGTCTTGTCGCTAAGCTCCAAATCTTTGCATATCGACTTTATAAGATTCTTGGAGTCGGCAGTATCATAAATTGTAAAGTCGTTCGGGTAGCCCAATTTGTCGGCTTGCTCCCTCAATATCCTTGAAAAAATAGAGTGGAAAGTACCCATCCATAAATACCTTGCCCGCTCTGCTCCTACAACACTCGCAATCCTATCTTTCATCTCTCGTGCTGCCTTGTTGGTAAAGGTAAGTGCCAGAATTTCGTACGGAGCAACACCATTGTTGAGCAAATTGGCAATGCGCATGGTGAGTACTCGAGTCTTCCCCGAACCTGCTCCCGCAATTACCAATGATGGTCCATTAATATTTATAACAGCCTCTCGTTGAGCATCATTCAGCCCTATCAACAATTCTTCCATTTGCATGCCTTTTCAAAATTCCAAGTTCAAAGATACACATATTATGAGACACGGACTGACGAAGTTTTAAACAAAATAACTTAGGAGCTAAATGTTTAATAAACAGATGAAATTACCAACATATTATGAGTTCTTTAATTCTGCTTTTTTTTACCTTTGTGGGATTTTGTAACATTGGGCAGATAATGATATATATAATGAAAATAGTGTAGATAGTGGGAAAAAGGAGAATCTCATCAATTGATATTTTACGTGGTTTGGTAATGGTAATTATGTTGCTAGACCATGTGCGGGAACGCTTCTTTTACCACATGACTATCGGCGACCCAATGGACGTACACACAATATCGACGGGCTTGTTTTTCACTCGTCTGCCAGCACATTTATGTGCGCCTGTTTTTATCTTCCTTACCGGTCTGTCATCATGGCTCTATGCCCACCCTGCCAGACGAATCCCACGTTCTCCGAGTGGCTTCCTGTTTAAACGAGGACTGTTTATTATCCTAATGGAGATTACTTTGGTCAATTTATCGTGGTTTGGTACTTACGAAACTCTTTATCTGCAAGTTATGTGGGCAATAGGCGTAAGTATGATTGTCTTGTCGCTCGTGTCCAAACTGCCGCATTTTGTGGTAGGCATTATTGGACTTCTGATTGTATTCGGTCATAATGCGCTGACTTCTATAAACTTCACCCCCGACGAACCTTTGTATAATATATGGACTATTCTGCACGACCGTGGCTTTCTTGAGATAGGCGGATTGATAAAGGTGAAAGCCTCGTATCCGGTGCTTCCTTGGATTGGACTGATTTGTGTCGGTTATTTCTTCGGACCTCTTTTTTCGCACAATACTATGCCTTCATATCGTCAAAAAATCTTGAGTAGAACGGGTCTAGCATGCCTGTTGATATTAGCGGTGTTGCGAGGGTTTAATATCTATGGTGAGTCCACCCCTTGGGAAGTGCATGATAGTTTTATTCGCTCCTTTATGTGCTTTATCAATTTCACAAAATACCCTGCCTCTCTCGACTTTATTCTACTCACAATGGGAATTGCCTTGCCATTATTAGCTTTGTTTGAGCTGTTTGACCGCTCATTCAAGGTTTTGAGGGTCTACGGCTCGGCTCCTATGTTTTTTTATATATTCCATCTCTATGTATTGCTAGGACTATATAGAGTTTGCCTTGCCATTTGGGGAGAAACTCACGATGGCTATTTCTGCTTACATAGCTTGGGATTGATATGGCTGCTGTTTGCCGTATTAGTGTTTCTGCTTTATTTCCCTACGAAACGCTTTGCCGACTACAAGCATCGAAGTAACTCCATGTGGATAAAATACTTTTAGAGGAAGCCTTATGATTCCTCACGATAAAGTGTAGTGATAAATAGTTCTCGCTCTTTGTCGTTTGTAAACTCTGTATTGGGATGTTCTTTTATTGCTCTTCTGATGCCTGAACCAATTCCTCGATAATTCATAATCTTAGAACAGAATGATGTTAATAGACTGTTCCTTACAACAGAGCTTCCAAACTTGATATTGTCAACACTCAGACTATTGGGAAGAGAACCGGGACTTACAATCTCTATTCTATTGTCAAAAATGAAAAGACGGATTGGCGCATTAATAAAGTAATCTCTATGAATTAATGCATTTTGCAGAAGTTCTTCTAATGCAATTCGAGGCACTTCTAATATTCCTTGTGAGTTAAAATTCTGTCCTTGTTGAGTCTTTTTTAAATTTCTAAGAAAAAATGCTATGCCTTTAGTAAATATATAGGGTATAGTTCCTATTATATCTTCGCTATCACGGTATTCAGTCCCCTCAATCTTATTGCCAAAAAAAGAAACAGCCTTTATGCAAAAGGCAGGTCTGAATTTTTGAATATTCTTGCAAAAAACAAGAGTCCTCCAAGTGTCAAACGTCCATCCTTGATGGTAAAGGTATTTTGCAGTGCTTCTAAAAGATTGATACCCAACTCTTCCGGTGTAGCTTCCCAGTTCTTTACAAAGTAATCAAGGAATTTATCAGTATTGCAGTCATCAATACTAGAGCTGCTTATGAGAGATTCGTCGGCAGATAAATTTCCACTATTTTGAAGCAATCTTGCAATTTCCTCTTTTGAAGTAACTTTTCGTTTATCAGAACCGTTTTTTGTCCATATTATACCTTTGTTGTCGGTGTGTGGTTTACTAGTGGCATCATTAATGCGAATCTTAAATTGCACTGTACTCGATTCTCCCTTCTCCCTTCTGTATTATTTCTGTCAATTCTTTATTATCCATACTGCAATTTGTTTCTTTGCGTCTGATACAAGGTTAGGTAAATAGACGACAGCTTTCAACATTATTTTAAAGTTTTCCTTTTGTGCTTGGAAGTATCATTCTGTCGGGATTGCGTTTTTTTGCCATTTTTATTGATTTGGCAAGAGCCTTGAATATTGCTTCCAATTTGTGATGTTCGTTTTTGCCCTCTGCTTTTACATACAAATTGCAGCGAGCTGAGTCGGAGAACGATTTGAAAAAGTGATAAATCATCTCCGTAGGCATATCGCCAATGTACTCGCGCTTAAAATCGGCATCCCAGTTTATCCACGGTCTGCCGCTAAAGTCAATCGCCACCTGTGCATTGCAGTCATCCATAGGGAGGAAAAAACCGTAGCGCTCCATGCCTGCTTTATTACCAACTGCTTGTTGGAATGCCTCGCCCACAACTATTGCTACATCCTCGATGGTGTGGTGTTCGTCAACATTAAGGTCGCCTATGCAACTTAGCTCTATGTCGCACTCAGAGTGGCGGGCAAGTTGGTCGAGCATATGGTTGAAGAATATCAGACCCGTAGAAATTTTTGATTGTCCTCTACCATCAATATTGAGTGTAATATTGATTTTGGTTTCGTTGGTGTTTCTCGTCAGACTAACATTCCGTGTTGATAGCGCAATGGTCGAGTATATCTCGTCCCAGTCTGTTGTGTAGAGTACACAAGTCTGCTCTAATCCGCTGTTTTTGAGCTTAGTATCATCATTGGAGATGAATATAGCCTTGCAGCCTATATTTTGAGCAAGTTGTATGTCAGTAATTCTGTCGCCAATAACATAGCTGTTTGCAAGGTCGTAGCTCCCATTTAGATACTCCGTCAGCATACCTGTATTGGGTTTTCTGTTCAGACTGTTTTCCTCAGGTGTAGATTTGTCAATCAGAATGTCGTCAAACACAAAGCCCTCGCCAGCAAGAGTATCGAGCATCAAGCTCTGAGGAGCTTCAAAAGCGTCGTAAGGAAAAGCATCAGTGCCCAAAGCATCCTGATTTGATACCATCACAAGAAGATATTCCTTCAATTCGGCAACTTTCCGAAGGTTTGAAATCACCTTAGGGACAAAGTTAAATTTGTTCAGAGAATCTATCTGAAAATCTGTCGGCTCCTTAATAATAGTGCCGTCTCTGTCTATAAATAATACTTTTTTGTTCATTGGTTTGATAGCTAGCTGTCCGCTAAAAGCTTAGCAGTCCTTGTTATTTTATTTTTTCTATAATCTCTTTCTTTACAAATTCGTATGCTTGGCTTATGTTATTATGTAATAATAAAAAAATCAATTTATTTTTTTCAAAAGCTCTATAAGAATATTATTTTCTTCCACTGTTCCTACCGTTATTCTTATACAGTTGTGGCACAAGGGTATGTTTGTTCTATTTCTGATAATAACTCCATTTTCAAGAAGATATTGGTAGGTTTCGTTGGCGTTATCAACTTTCACTAGTAGAAAGTTTGAGTCCGAAGGATAGACTTTTTTTACAAACTCAAAACTATCCAAAACCCCTGCTAGTCTTGCTCTTTCGGCATTGAGGGTTTGTATGTTTTTTTTGCATCCCACTACCCTATCTAGCTGTTTGATAGCGTATTCCTGTGTAAGCTGATTAATATTGTAGGGGTATTTTACCTTGTCGAGAATGCTGATAATATCGCTATGTGCAAATGCCATCCCAAGCCTGATACCTGCCAGACCCCACGCTTTGGAGAAAGTCTGCAAAACAACAATATTATGATAATTCTCCAATTCCAAAATAAAACTCTCGCTATCGGCAAAGTCTATATAGGCCTCGTCTATCACGACAATACCCCTAAAATCTTTTGCAAAACTAAGTATTTTATTCCTGTCTAGCAACGAGCCAGAGGGATTGTTAGGCGAGCAGAAAAATGTCAGTTTTGTATTGATGTCAACAAGTCGCTCAATATTAGACATATTCAGAGAAAAGTCCTCATTTAGCATTGCGCCCCTCAGCTCCACATTCCTACAATCTGCCACCACCTTGTACATTCCGTATGACGGTACTATCGATACTATATTGTCCGTCTGAGGTTCGCAAAATATAGCTACAAGTAGGTCTATTGCCTCGTCGCTACCGTTGCCAAGAAATATATTTACTGACTTTACACCTTTTATCTCTGCAATGCGCTCTTTCAGAGACTTTTGGTGTGGGTCGGGATACCTGTTGTAAGGCGAAACCAATGGATTCTCGTTTGCATCAAGAAAGCAATGCGCACTGCCGTCGAACTCATCGCGTGCCGACGAATAGGGCTTTAGGTCTAGGATATTCTTTCGTACTAATTGTTGTATGTTCATTATCAGTTTTTTAGATACTAAATTTTAGATTAATAGTCAATTAATTATTTATTGTTGCATATCAGAACAGCGAAACCTATGGACTTATATTTTGATTTATCGGTGATTTTACCGATAAAACCAATTTATCGGTATATTTACCGATAAAACCTATTTATCTGTATATTTACCGATAATGATATACATATTCCTAAGAGTGTTGCTATTCCAAAACTAAGCATTGTACCTACCAATACATATTCATTCTTTTGGTTATCTCTGAATCTAAGTATTGATTTAGCAGCAATAATCAACCCAACAGCACTATACTGACCAACAAGTATAAGTGCCAATACCAAAAAACGCTCTACCGTTCCGATTAGTTTGCCCGCATTAGGCAAGTCCTTATTTTCTTCAGTTGATGTGCTTGTTTCCGGAACAGATATTTCTAAGGATGTAAAAATATTCTTGATGAGTATGTTGGCAGGCTTAGCACAAAATATAAATCCGACAGCAATGATTAGGTATTCTAAAGGAATATCGTAGATAAATTCTATTTTACCGTAACTGTAATATGTTAAGGATATGAGTATTATAAAGATTATATGAATAACTTGGTCGATAAAGAAATAAAAACTCTCTTTACCCTTTAATTTAGCTTGAAGATAACTTTTTAAAACATCTGTCGTAAAATGAATGATGCTTAGAATAAGTGCCGAAAGAAAGAAACCATAGTCTAAAGACAATAAATACGAACAAACAAAAATCACCAAGGCGTGCCAAAAATGGTATTTGCTGATAGCTCTATGTTTTTTACCAACAGCCCAGCGATGGGATTGAAAAATAAAATCACCCAATAAATGGGCTGCGAGTTGTAGTATAATAAGTTTACATAGCATGTTTATATATACTTTTCAAAATAGTTAACCGCCTTATCAATAGATTGCCAACCTGCCGATGTCGAGTGCTGACTTATGGTAGATTGGTACTTTTGTAATTTTTCGCTGACCTCGCTTTCACTAAGTCCGAGAAGCCTATGATAGATTACTTCACATTGTTTTGCCGAACACCGTGAGATAATGGTGTCTAGCAAGGCGAAAATGGTATCAAACTGCTCTTGTACAACTTGGTCGCTACTACAAAAAGCCATAGTGTTCTTAATTACTATTTTTTTCTTGTTTGAGGTGCTGTAGTCTTTAATAGCTCTTCCCGACATATATATCGCTTCGCCGTCGATTATTCCCTTTTTAGGGTCTATTGTTGTGAGAGGAGCAACTGCAAGTGCTAGCCTAAGCCCATGTTCCTTGTAGTATTTAAGTCCTTTAGTATCAGAACTGTGCTTTGGTTCTATCGACTTTACAAAGGTTTTTAGTAATAAAGCAATTCGCAGAGCATTCTTACTTGTCTTTATGGCACATTCTATATAATCTCCCTGAATTATTCTACCAAAAAAAGCATCACCCTTATATTTCTTAGTAAGATGCGCTAATAAACCCTTGATTTTGTTCTCTATATTCCTTCTATCCAGCTCATCAAGAGAGGTATAGGAAATTATATCTGCCGATATTGTCGCTCCGTTCATATTCTGTATTAAAAAAATAGATTAACCACTTCTTACTGATATTTATCGGTAAATATACTAATAAATCCCATTTATCGGTGATTTTACCGATAAATCATTCATGAATAAAATAGCTATTTCATAACCACATAACCACATCACCACATCAGCAAATTATCATATTAACTAATTACTATCTCTTCTCAGTGTTACCGCCAGTTTGTGTGCCTCTAGGGTTTCAGACTCTGCCATCAGCTCTACTGCCTCTCCCAGCCTACCGTTGATGGCTTCTTGGCTAATGTGTTGCACCGTTATATATTTCAAGAAACTGTCGAGACTTACTCCACTGTAAGAGCTTGCCCACCCGTGTGTCGGCAGAGTGTGGTTAGTACCCGAAGCATAATCGCCCACACTCTCGGGAGAATAATTACCAAGAAATATTGAGCCTGCATTGCTAATATCATCCACAACAGCCTCGTAGTTGTTCATAGATATGATAAGGTGTTCAGGAGCGTATATATTTGAAAACTCTATCATGTCCTGCTTGTCTGACAGAATTATAATACGAGAGTTTTCGAGAGAGGTCATCAAAAAATCCTTGCGAGATAGAATTTTTAAATGCTCTATAATCGCTGTTTCAATACTTTTTGCTAAATTAATATTGTTTACAATAGCAATAGCTTGACTATCAGCCCCATGCTCGGCTTGCGACAGTAAGTCGGCGGCTACAAATTCCGCATTCGCACTTTCGTCGGCAAGCACTAAAACCTCCGAAGGTCCTGCCGGCATGTCAATGGCAACATCAGACACCGACACTTGTTGCTTTGCCACCGTTACCCACATATTGCCAGGTCCGAAAACCTTGTCAACTTTTGGAATACTCTCAGTGCCATAAGCCATCGCAGCAATGGACTGCGCACCTCCAACTTTATAGATTTTTGTAATGCCTGCAACTTTGGCAGCATATAGTATTGCAGGGTGGACAGTCCCATGAGAGTTGGGAGGTGTGCAAAGAACAATCTCCTTGCAGCCTGCAATATGTGCAGGTATGCCCAACATCAAAACCGTCGAAAACAAGGGAGCTGTACCTCCCGGCACATATAGCCCCACTCGCTCTATCGCCCTGCATATACGACGGCAACTCACTCCGTCCATAGTGTTGAAATGCAAATCAGCTCTTTTTTGTGCTGCATGAAAGCTGTGAATATTCTTGCTAGCCAAATCTATCGCGTCTTTAAGCTCGGAGGATATCTCGGTTTCAGACTTCTTTATGTCTTCAATACTTACAATGAGAGAATTTAAATCAGCTTTTTCAAATTTCTTAGCGAAGTCTATTAATGCCTTGTCGCCATTTTCTTTTACCTTAGACAGAATATTAGCAACTTCCTGAGAAATATCACTCTTTACTGCTTCTGACCTTCTGCACAATTTTTCCCATTGCGTCTTTGGCGGATTATCAACTATCTGCATGATAATCAGTGTTATAAAATTAGTTTCTCAATATCTGACACCAAAATACCCTCTGCTCCTACTTCTTTCAACCTATCAATGACATCCCAAAAAGACTCGTCGTCGATTACGCTGTGAACAGAGCTCCAACCCTCACGTGCCAAGGGCATTACGGTAGGACTAGTCATGCCCGGAAGTATCTCAATTACCTGCTCAATCTTGTCGCTAGGAATATTTAGCAATACATATTTCTTGTCTTTGGCAGACTGTACGGCATTTAATCTAAATTGCAGTTTATCAAGAATTTGCCTCTTTTTATCGCTAATGTTAGGATTGGCAAGCAACACCGCCTGCGAGTGCATTGTTACTTCAACCTCTTTGAGGCGGTTTTTTACTAAGGTCGAACCGGAGCTGACAATGTCGAAGATGGCATCAGCCATACCGATGCTTGGAGCTACCTCCACCGACCCCGAAATCTCATGTATGGAGGCATTTATACCTTTTTTGGCAAAATAATCACTCAATATCTTGGGATAGGATGTGGCTACTATCTTCCCATTAAACCACTCTAAACCACTGTATTCCTCGTTTTTGGGAATAGCTAAAGATAAACGGCACTTACCGAAACCCAACTCACGAGCGACCTCCACTTTTGCTCCTTTTTCGTATAGCTCGTTCTCGCCAACTACACCAATGTCGGCAACGCCATCCTGCACCGATAGCGGAATGTCGTCGTCTCTCAAAAAAAGTACCTCCAGCGGAAAACCCATGGCACTTGCCAACAATTTCCGACTTCCTACATCTACGCTAATACCTGCATCATCAAGTAATTTCATCGACTTCTCGTTCAACCTTCCCTTTGCCTGTACAGCAATTCTTAGTTTTTCCATATCATATTTCTAATATTCTTTTATCGAATACCAAAAGTAATGATAATATCGACGAAATCAAAGTTGCATGAAAATGCTTGTCGGAGTAAGGCTCTTTATTGTATTCTCTTTAAAGGCTGTAACTTCAAATACGTAGCACTTCGCCAGAACCATTCCAGCAAGCCGTATCTAAATCTCTTTAAGAAATATTTGCTGATTATCACCTGAATGGAATACACAAGCAGCCCCAATATAAAAAGCTCTGTTAATCCTAATCTGCCGAAAAACGAACCAAATGCCCACATGGAGAAAATAAAACATCCCGCAACACTCTGCACCTCATAGTTGGTCAGTCCCATCCTGCCATAAGGCGATACAAGAATTAAATATTTCTTTAATGCTCCAAGGTTATAAAGAGTTACAAAAAGCATGAGCAAAACTCCGGATAGTAAAACTAAGCTCAAATCGTTGAGTGATGCTACAAGCAAATACTCTGAAGAGATTGGTGTATCTCCTAATATCCATATTCTTTGTTGAGGAGGAAGAATATTTATTGCCAGTTCCGTAAGAAAGGTCCCGAAAGCAAAAATTGCAAGTATCACAATATTTTTTCTCTTTAGCCTGTCTGCTTTCTCAAAGAAGCGTGTGCGCCCAACGACAAATCCAAGTAGGAAAAGAGCCATAGTCAGGTATCCACGCCCTATCATGCCAAACTGATAACTGAGTTTTCGTAAGAAACCCTCTGTCAGATTGTATTTTGCACTATTAATAAATGATGGATTACTTATATGTTCGGGAATATTTGGCGAGAGAGCTTGTGTTGTCGTAATCTGCTCCGTATCAATCTGTTCTGTTAGCTGAAAGTTGTGGTGAACTGACTGAATAATTCGTGGTGTGCCTACGACAAGAAGAACAAACATACTCATCAGTATCCATGTTTTTGTACGAAACAGAAAAACTAGGAGTACCCCAAAGACTGCATATATAGGCAGTATGTCGCCAGTGTAGAAAGCATTGCCAAACAGTCCGATTATCAGAAGTATGAACATTCTCCATATAAAGCGTTTGCGAAAATCGATACCTTTCCTCTCGGCTCTATCCATTTGTATGAAAAAACTCAAACCAAAGAGGAATGCAAAAATATTGATAAATCGACCCATAACAACGTTGTCAACAAGCCATCGAACTGCGTTGTCCATCGTAGGAAAACGAGCTTCGTGTACCTCTATGTTCGATGGCAATGGTATTCCGTAGTGCTGTATCATGTGTACAATGATTACTCCCAGCAAGGCAAAGCCTCTCAGTGCATCCAATACTTCAATGCGTTTTTGAGGTGTTGATATAAGCGTATTTTGTTCCGTAATATTCATACTCTTAAAATTGTATGTACAAAATTATTACTTTGGAACATAGTCTGTTATATGTTTTCTCCTCAAAACGAAGAATCATCAGTGTATAACGAAAATTATGTGATCAACAAACACCTAATCCTTAAACTCTAATGTGCCTACGTCGAACATACCGCTGTTGGATGGAGACAATTGCAAGGTCATTACCCGAAACTGCTCATTGCTACTTCCAAAGTGCGTGTACACTAAAGCTCTGACGGTAACGTTCTCCAATAATGCCTGCCTCCTAGTCCCATAGAAATTCACCTCTATCTTATATTTTCCCATAGGTGCTTTTTTCAGTCTAAACTCTTCGGGACCATAGCCTTGTGTCATGTCGTTAGAAATTTTTCCACCTATTAAAGTGCGGTTGCGGGAGTAACCACATCTTTCGTTGTTGGGGTCGGTAGTCCACAGGTCTATGTCTGTATTGTCGGCATCCCAGTCTACCACCACACGTATATCCACAGGCATGTGCTTGATGAAGCAGTCGTTAATCTTTGATATATCAAGTCCTTTTGGGTGCTTGTTGATGATGTTATTTATGTCGTGAAGCACAATTAGTTCAATACCGTTGAATCGAGAAATAATATCAAGGTCCCACTCTTTGTCAATGATGGTATATAGATTGTCAATAGCCTTCTGATATTCACCAAGATAGGCATAAGTCATTCCCAAGTCTATATATGAATGTGGCTCGAAAGAACGGGTTTTCATTATTTCTTTGAAGATATACAAGGCTTCACTGTAAAAGCCGTATTCTGACAGCTTTCGTCCGAGTGTACGCAATAGCTCCGGACTCTCCATTTCCAGCTCGGCAAGGTTGGAAAGCACTCGCAGTCCTGCTCTTTTCTCCCCTTTTTGAAACAGATATGAGGATACATCAAAATAAAACGACGGCGATTCCTTGTATTTAGGCTTTAGCTCCAAATACTTATTATACAGATTTTCTTTGTCAGTAGCCTTAAATTCAGACATATAGTCGGCATCGCTTTCCCATGCTTTTATTTCTATGGTCGAGGAGTTAGACTTGCTTCTTGATGTTTTTTTGTCGGCTTCCACTTCTGATAGCTCTTCTGCTTCCTCCATTTGCAGTGCTGCTTCCCCCCTATTATCCAACATCTCCCGTACTGCTATTCTTTCTCCTATACCATCATCATCTAATATTTGCGCATCTGCGCTTTTCTCTTTTTTTATCGGTTTTTTATGTTCGGATTCCCACCATGCAATGTCATCTTTAAAGACCTTGCACAATCTTTCTATTCTCGACTCTCGTGAGTCGTGTCGGGACTTATTTTGTAGAGATACGAGCCTATTATATTCTGCCAACAGCGATTGTGGCGGTGTGATTTTGTAGCGAACATAATCCGATACATCGTCCAAGACTATTAAAGAGGTTTCTGAACTCACAAGCCTATATTTCTTGCAATGTTCAAGAATTTCATCTCTGTTGTCGGCAATTTGCAGTGCTTTCAGTTTCTTTTGCGCCCACATTCTTTCTCCTACCCCATTTTCTAAACGCTGAGAATTGTCTACTGTAATCTCATAAGTGTCAGTTACTTCGTTGCCATAACCAAAGTGCAGCTTTATATTGTTTTTCGCCCCCTCTGCTATTCCGGCACAACTAAAATTGCCGGCGACGATAGTGCCTTTTGCAGGGTAAAAGTCCTTGATGTTGTCATGCGAATATTCTGCTCCAATAAACACCTTTGGAACAACTGTCATTAGCTTTTCAGCCGCGTCTGCGCTTAGTGTGGAAGCGTCAACATAAACGCCTCCTGTTTTTGTGGCATAGGCTTCCAGTAATGTGTGATTTGCTGTGCCCGAAGAGTTTATGGCAATAATTGACGACGACGATAAATCTTTACATTCAAGCTCCCCAAAATTGGAAATACCCTCGGAGAATAATAGTATTTCGTCGCTGCTTATACTGTTGAAGTCTAAAGCAGCGAAGTTTGTTGCTCCGTCGTACTGTATTGTTTGAAGTTCCTCTATAAGCTCGTCGGACTTACCGCCCCTTACGGAATACGCCTTCTGTGAGTGAAGAACATTTGAAAAGCGGATAAGCTCTACTTTGCAATTGCCTACCCACGCAAGGTAGCTTTTTAAAAGAGCCAACTCCTTGTCAATATTTCTTTTGTCGCCCGATCCCGACTCATCCCATACCAAACTGATACTCGATGGTTTCTTTTTTGCTGATGTGCCAGCTTTGGGCGATAGATTGATATAGAAATAATTATCATTGCTGATAAGCCCTTTGTAAGTCTGCACAGTACTGATTTTGTCGGGCTTGGGCATGGCAAAAGCTATACGGCTGTCGAGCTTTACATTGCTCTGATTTAGTTCGCTTATATATGAGTTTCTGACATTTGTAAATTCCAGATTTATAGCAGGATGAGAGCTTTTTACCACTTCCGGCTTATTCATGACAACCTCGACCTTTACAGAAAATTTCTCCAACTCGTGCTTAAAATTTACAGGTAGCTGATATACGTATTTTTCGTCTCCTTTAAGTTCTTGTTCAAATGCTATGAGAGCTTTTTTATATCCTTTTGCAGGAATTGGATATACACGAGCTTTAAAATTGTTTCCTTTGGTTACTTCTACCAGTCCAGGGTCTATGTTCCTTCTGATAACAGATTCAAAGGCTTGTGTGGCTTTTTCTTTCTCCACCACTGCTCCTTCACGCATTTCCCCATTGACATCTAATGCAAATCTCGACACCGTAACACCATTGGCAAGTGGGAAGTTTAGCTCTCCTTCCATCACCCTGTTGTTAGCGTTATAAAATTCCATTTCCAAGGTTGTGGTGGCGATATTTTCAAGAACAAAAACATCAACTTTTAGCTTTTTAATCTGAATCTCCGTTTCATTCTTAGATATATTCGAGGTGATTCGAGGAAAAATAATATCCTGCGCAAAAGTGTAACTTATCGTGGATGCCAATACCATTAGTGCAAGTAATTTTTTTTTCATCTGTTTATAATTTTGCAATAAGCTGTAAGCTATAGGCTTTATGCTTTTGCTGTTTTTAATCATCCTCCATTTATAATTAAAAAGGTTCGTTTCGTTAAAAACGCTATATTACTAATAATATTGTATAAGTAGAACATTACAAAATTTCAATACATTGCTTCGCATAAATATCAACGAACATCTATCCCCCTACGGGGAATGTAGGTATTTCTTCGCCTACATCTTTTCTATTAAGCTCTAAGTCCTACGGACTAAACCTTAAATCTGTATTTTCTGTATTAAAAGGCTGAAAGCCTTGTATTTAATAGCGAGGGAAGAAGCCCTGCGCAAAAACAATCCGAAGCATATCAAGCACCGAAAGTGCTATAGACGGTAGAGATTGCTTCGTCGCAAGCTCCTCGCAATGACGTTCGTGTATTTCTAAATAAAGGCTGCTCGCTTAAAGCCTACTGCCTACAGCATTTTTTAAACCCTAAACAACTAAACTCTAAACTTCAAACCCCAAACCCTAAACCCTAAACTATTTACCACCCTGCGATGCTCGCCACTTGCGGATTTTTGATAAAAATATGATAATATATGCTAGCCATAGCAATAAATGTAAGCTCAATGGCATGCGCTGATATGTTAATTCACTTCTATAATACAATGCGGAGTATATATATTGGTCTATAAAAAACAGCATAAACGGAAAGGCTGTGAGCGATAAAATCTGTACCACCCCACGTTTCAGCTTGTTGTAATTGCGTAGTGGCAGACATCCGCAAACGACAAGCCCAAGGCAAACGACTATTGATATTAACCTCCTCAGATCTCCGTCTGAGGCTATAGACACTAAACTTATAAATATGATAATTAATGCTGCTGATACTAAGGCGAATAGGACTGTCTTGTGTGAATAAACACGTATTATAAGCACAAATACAGCCAAAGAAAGAGCAAAGTATAAGAAAGTTGTAAACGTGCCGATAGGGATGATACAGGTAAAAAAAGCATCGTGAAGATTGGAGGCGACATGATTTAGTTCTATTTCTCTAATATCAACGTTTTCTATCATCTCGGTCTCTGTGGAGTTACCATAACGATGATTTGGTGCAATATTCTTGTTCATAGCATTTGGATAGTTGTGTGTCAATTGGGACACTGTCTGGAAGTTATCGGTATATATATTCCTCAATGTTACTAAATCCAGATTATTGCCAATCTCGTATTTGTTTAGCACGTCTATGCAGCTTTGCATAAGACTATCAAACTCTCTAGGGTCGTTCCTATCCATAAACTTTATTACCCATTTATTTAGTCCACTCCGTGTCTGTAAAACCTTTGAAAAATCGTTATTCATATATCTATATGTATGTGTAGGAAGTTCCTTGATGCCTATGTCTGACAAAAGCTCGGGATATTGCTCGTAAAATATTTGTATTCTAAAAGTATTATAGTTCCGGAAGGAGTTGCGAGTGTCTAGCTCTTGTTTATAAAGTGTTCTATATACCAAAAGATTATTTTTGTCTGTAAACACCATATAATCACTGTTGTCCAAAGCTGCTCCGCATATTGCGAGGCGTTTGCTCTTTGCTTCTTTATCTTCGACTTCGTCAGCTATAACAACACTTGTTGGCTCATTACCTGAATAGCTTGTGTGATTTCTGAATACTTCCAAATCGTCATCGTCCAGATTGATAGTATTGAGCTTGAATACAATCATTGTATCATTATCCCTAGCCTCGTGAAATATCAGCGAGTCGTAGAGCTTCGGATAAGCTCTGTTATATATTTCGTAGTAATCTGCGTTTGTAGGAATAAAAGCCATAGCCTTGTTTATGAGGTGCATATCTTCGGCAACTTCCTTTGGATTATAGTTGTGTCTGATATGCAGGTCTCTTCCAATTTCGACGGGAACGTAAAAACTGATAAGTCCGAAGAAAATAATAAATTGCAAAATAAACTCCTTGACAATGTTCCAATAAGTGTATGGATACAGGCTTTTCAAAGCATTGTTACGGAAATATGCAATAATCCAAAACACCAACGCCAACACAGCTGTGATTAGTTGTATCTGAAAGATGCCCGAAAAGTAAATTCGAGGTATTCCGCTTGAGTAAGTCAGACTTTTGGCGTCAGTAGCCAATAGTCCTGTTAAGATTGATATAATGTGTAGGGCGAAGATAACGACCATCATCCATACAAACCTTGTGTTCCATATTATCGGGTGATTCTTCACCAGATAAAGATTGATGTTTTTTATTACTTGCATTCTTATAAATCTTTAGACCAACAGCCCAGATATTGGATATTAGCCAGGGCAGGCACAAATGTACGGGCGAAAAATATTTCGTCCCAACCATTCCCCGTACGAACGATTAAACCTTAAACAATTCAACATTACATTCATTATTTACTATCAGGCATCGCCTGCCATCTGCGGATTTTTATCAAATATATCAGTATATAAAGTAAGCAAAATACAAAATAAGAACTCCATAGTGTAGTGTCGAAAGTATCAATGCTAGTTTCGGTGCATTCATCTAGAAAAATACAGACAAGCAGCAGTGTTATAGGAACAGCAATTAGCGACAAAACAGATATCACCCCACACCTGAGTTTATTGGCAAACAAAGGCAGCCAGCCAGCCAGCATAAACAATATGGACAGTAGGCAATATCCTAATATTATGTTCTCGTCATTAAGGATATTAGAAGAAAAAATCCATAAGGATACAATAAACGAAATGATGACAACTATTGCAAAAGTAACTATCGCAAAGAGGATAACTCTCCATGAATAAGACCTGAACACAAGAAGGATAAGAGTTAGAGCAAGGGCTGATAAGAGTAAAATATTCAATTCAAAATGATCTATGAAGCTACTAAAGAATGCTTTATGAGTTTTTCTATATAAATTCTCCAACTTATAGTCATCGACATAAATCTTGTTTAAATCACTAATTTTGTTAGAGTCTACTGCCATATCCATTGCATCTTCACCATGTGAATACGTATGGTATGGTGAAACTGTATAAGTGAAGGATTTTACATTATCACTATATATCATTCTCAGCATGTCTAGGCTCAGATTGTTACCAATCTTGTATTTGTTGAGTATGGCAAGATAGCTCCGCATTAATTCGTCAAACTCCTGAGGGTCATTTCTTTCGACAAATTCTATTACCCATTTATTGCTGAGGCATCTGTATGAAAATATCCGCGAATATTCACGTTCTGTTCTATGGTTAGTTGGTACTGTTTTTTTGCCACTAATCTCTGACAGTATTCCATCGTCATAAAGGTATTCATAGCTCGAAAGAGCCTCAATACCAAAGTCTTGCAGAAGCTCGGGAAACTCTTTGTAATAATACTCTATCTCTAATTGGTTGTAGTTCAGTATAGAGTATTCGTCATAATCGATAGTTTCCTTGCAGCCATATTTGTAAACTAGCAAGCTGTCCTCAAATATTACAAATCCACCTGGCACAATGTCATATTTTTCACTATGTCTCTGAATAGCTTCACTTGTCAGTGTTGGATTATACCCTATTGTTTCTGAGTGCTTAGTTACAACAGAGTTTAAGCGGCATACAATGAGAGTATCGTAATAATCATTGAATATCAGAGAGTCGTATATCTTAGGGTATGCTCTGTTATTAATGTGGTAATCGTATTGTTTCTTGGGAATAAAAGCCTGTGCCTTGTTATGTATATGAGCCTCCTTAGCCAGTGTTTCTGGATTGAAATTGGTTTTCACATACACATCTTGCCCATAAAGCATCGTGAAATAAAAACTTATCAAACCAAAGAATACAACAAACTGAATCAGAAACTCTTTAAGTAAGCTCCAGTAGCTTACAGGATATCGACTTTTCAAAGCATTGTTACGAAAATATGCGATAATCCAAAACACCAACGCCAAGACCGCTATGATTAGTTGTATCTGAAAGATGCCCGAAAAGTAAATTCGAAGTTCATGGCTATATTCCATCAACCTTTCGGTGCCAGTTGCTAATAGACCCGTTAAGAACGATATAATGTGTAGGGCGAAGATAACGAGCATCATCCACACAAACCTTGTGTTCCATATTATCGGGTAATTTTTTACCAGATAAAGATTGATATTTTTTATTACTTGCATTCTTGTTGATTTTCAGTTCTGTCCTTACATTGCCACTAATCATTTGGGCTAAAGCCATTCTGAGAGGGCGGGTGTTTATATTATTCCTCCAGCTAAAGCAGGAGTCTATTCATGTAATTTACTAAACATCAGATAATTAAACTCTAAACCTTAAACGATTCAACATTATATTTCATCACATCATCACATTATCTCGCTACTGACTGAAGAAACGCCGTGTTGATTTTGTTATATCTCTCACCATCAGTGCATTAATATTGCCTTGTTCAAGAGCCTTCCACACTTCTTTCATGCTTGCTGCTTTTAGGTGAACAATGTGCATCCCCCCGTTATACTCAATCTTTGGCGAATACTCGGCAAAAGCACTCATCAGCTCTTCCCTACTATTTGAACAGTCTATTTCTATCACTA
>JBKEAJ010000044.1:0-2565 GCA_047972135.1 Bacteroidales bacterium
ATAGATGTGAGTCAGGCTGTTGCATGGACACGAGGGCAGTTTTCTTTTGTTGGGGTTTCATTGTCAGATGTTGTGAAAGAGGTTGAGCGACAATATGACATCAAAGTTTCTACGGATTCTAAATTAGATTATCTTTACACTGGAAATTTTTCAAAAGACAAGTCTCCGAAGGATGTTCTTGAGATAATAGGCAAGCCTTTTGGAATAAGTTTTGAGATTGAAAAAGAATAATATTCATAATTGTTTGTATCTCGTGCAGTTTGGTTGTACATTTGGTAAAAAATAAAGATAATGGAAAGTGTTAAGGTGAATATATTAAATCCCAAGGCAAAGTTGCTTCTTAAAAATTTAGCAGATTTAAATCTGATAGTTATAGAGGAGTCGGAAGAGACAAAGGAATTCGTAGGTTTGCTAAATAAGCTTCGGAAGCATTCTGACGACGCACTTTCACTTGATGAAATAGCATCCGAGGTTGAAGAGGAAAGAAAGTTGCGTAATGGGTGTTAAGATAATATTGGATACGAATCTTTGGATTAGTTTTTTAATTTCTAAACGACATACTATTATTGATGAGTTATTGTTTAATAGGGAGTTTATTCTTATTTTCTCAAAAGAGTTAGTAGGTGAATTCGTGAGTGTCGCACAAAGACCTAAATTCCAAAAATATTTTACAGTAGAAGACATCATAAACTTGCTACAACTCTTTGATGTATACGGAGAGTTTTGTCGTGTTTCCTCAAATCTTGATATTTGTAGAGATTCGAAAGATAATTTTCTATTGAACCTTGCAATTGACAGTAGTTCTGATTTTCTGATTACCGGTGATTCGGATTTACTAACACTTACAAAAGTTGGACGTACTGAGATTTTGACATGGACAGATTTTGTTATGAAATTAAAACATTTACAAGGGAATAAGTTTTGAGATTGAAAAAGAATAAATGAATTATTTTTTTTTGCTCGTGCCGAGAGCTATTACTTTCCTTAATCAGTTGCCAACTCCTGTGCTATAATTTCTGCCTGTTTCAATACTGTTTCTGTTGCTAGCTTCTGCATATCAGGTGGATAGCCATATTGCCTTAATGTCCGCTTGATGATTACTTTTAGCCTTGCTTTGACGTTTTCTTTTATCGCCCAATCTATGGAAGCATTTTGCTTTACACGTTCAGTCAGAACTACGGCAAGCTCTCTTAGCTTATCGTGCTGCATTAGTTCTCTTGCACTGTCATTATCTGCAACTGCGGTATAGAAAGCATATTCAAAATTGGTTAAACCTAGTTGTTTGGCTTCGCTGTCCATGCCCACTATCTCTTTACTCAACTTAATCAGCTCCTCCATCACCTCTGCAGCCGTCAGTACTTTATTCTGATATTTTTTGATGGCGTTCTCTAGCATTTCTTTTAGAGATTTGCCCTTTACTAAGTTCTTTGTTGAACGAGACTTTATCTCATCATTGAGCAATTTCTTCAAAACCTCAATAGCTATATTCTTATGCTTCATGCCTTTCAATTCCAACAAGAATTCTTCTGAAAGAATGGAAATGTCGGGCTTCTTGATTCCTGCAGCATCGAATACATCAATTACTTGCTCCGATACCAACGCTTGGTCTATTACTTGGCGGATAACTGATTCTATTTCTTCATTGGTTTTGCCTGAGCCTGTACTGTCGAACTTTGCCAGTCTTGCTTTTACTGCTTGGAAGAAAGATATTTCATCTTTTACATCCATTGCTTGCTCATGGGGTACAGCAATCGCAAAGGCTTTGGACAGAGCCGTTACTTCGTTGATATATCTTTTCTTGCCGTCTTCCAAACCTAATATATGCTCTTCTGCTCCCAATATCATAGATAGCTTCTTGCCTGTGTCAGCCTGAAAATAATCTTCATAAGGGAAACCATTGAACATCTGCGATACTACTTCCAATTTCTCTAACAACAATTCTACCGCTTGAGCTTGAGCAATGGTTGGGTCGCCTTTGCCTCCTGCATCCGAATAGAAAGAAAGTGCCTTTTTCAAATCCGATGCTATACCTAAGTAATCTACTACCAAACCACCGGGCTTATTTTTATACACTCGGTTTACTCTGGCGATGGCTTGCATCAGATTATGCCCCTTCATTGGCTTGTCGATGTATAGCGTGTGCATACTTGGAGCATCAAAGCCCGTAAGCCACATATCACGCACTATTACCAACTTCAACTCATCGTCAGGGTCTTTCATGCGCTCGGCTAGTTCTCGTCTTTGTTGTTTGGTTGTGTGATGCCTCGATATTTCGGGTCCATCCGAAGACGAGGAAGTCATTACAACTTTTATCACACCTTTATCCAAATCATCTGAATGCCATTCGGGTTTTAGCTTGATGATTTCGGCATAGAGTTCTGCTGCAATTCTTCGAGACATCGACACAATCATTCCTTTTCCGTCGAATACTTCTTGTCGCTGTCCGAAATGTTGAACAATATCTTTAGCCACGTTCTTAATCCTGTCTTCGCTTCCTATCAAGGCTTCTAATTGCGTCCACTTGGCTTTGGCTTTTTGTGTTTCTGTCAGTTCGTCAGTGTCTAG